>CAZFXQ010000022.1:0-13186 GCA_964523265.1 uncultured Muribaculaceae bacterium
TAGTGATAGTTCATTTCTAATTTTTGTAATATTCATTTTCTTGTTCTTTCATTATTTTTTCATTTGCTAATTTAAATTCTTCAAAAGTAATTTTACTCTTTTGATATAATTCCTTATTGATTATTAGTTTTAATTCTTTTATTATTTTTTCCATATATATCTCCCTTTTAATTATATTAATAGTATTTTTAAATATGAAAAAAGCAAGATAAATCTTGCAAATAATAGTATAATTAATACTTTTTAATATTATTAAGTACTTTAGATTTTATCTTTATTCGTTTATTATTAAAATCTACTGTACATAAAGCATCATATGGAATAATACATCTTGGATATGAGTGTCCAAAATTTACATTATACAATACAGGTGTATTTAAATCAAAAAATACTTTTTTGTATATTTTTTTATACTCTTCATAATAAACTTCATCATATGGTTTTCCAACAATTATTCCTTGTACATTTGATAATATCTTTCTTTTCTTAAATTCTTTTAATATTATTTCTAGTTTATCAGGTGATGTTTTTTCTTCTGATGTTTCTAAAAATAGTATTTTCTCCTGCAGTTCTTTTAACGTTGGAATTAAATTATATTTTTTACTAATTTCACATTCATCACCATAACGTTCACCTACTAGTAAATCATATATTGACTCAATACACCCACCAAATAATTTACCACTTTTAACACCACTACCATTTAATACTTCAAATCCATGTTCTTCTACAACCTCTTTCCTTGGAATACCTATCGAATTTAGACTATAATCGTTTCTATCTAAATACCATATATCACTTGAAGTTATCTCAAAACCATTAATACTTTTAAAAAACAAAGAAAGATATGATTCAGTATATGGAAGCATTTTGTTATCCAATTCACAAACATCAACCAAAAATGCAGGGCCATAAAAAGTTGATAATCCAATCTTATTAAACATAAGATGATTTACTGTAGTATCTGAAAATCCTGTAAAAATTTTAGGATTATTTTTTACCGCTAATAAAAATTCCTCATCATCCATTAAATAAGGTATAGTTCTATATGTATCATCACCACCAATAGCAGTCATAATCATTTTAATTTCTTTATCCATAAAAGCAAGTTTAAGATCTTCAGCTCTTTTTTCAGGATGATCTTTAAGATATTTTATACCTTTCATTGAATTTGGCATAATAACTGATTTAAGGCCTAGAAATTCTAATCTTTTTAAACCAATATCTATCTCATGTTTAACAAATTCTTCACCTAAAGTCCCATCTGATAAACTTACAACTGCAACTTTATCACCTTTTTTTAGTTTATATGGTATCATTTATTTCACCGTTATCAATAGTAATTATTTTCTTTTCTAAATTCACTGTGGCATTTAATCCGTATGGTAAAACACACATTGGTGCACTATGTCCAAAATTCACATTATACAGTATAGGCAAATTATCTAATTTTGCTTCTTCGTTTATGACTTTTAAAAATGAAGTTTTATATTCATCATAGTAAACTTCTCCCTTTGGTTTACCAACAATAATTCCACTAATTACATCTAATATACCAAGTGCATGCAAATGTCTTAAAAAATGTATAACTTCATCTGGTGATGGTTTCATTTCACTTGTTTCAATAAACAATATCTTATCTTTCCATTCATTCTTATTAGGCCATATATCAGTTCCTATAATCATATTTAAAACTTCTAAACAACCACCCAATAATTTTCCATTAAAGCTTCCTTTACCTTGTAAAACTTCCAAACCATGTTCTTCTTTAGTCATTTTTCTAAAATCATTATCTTTTGATTTGTCTGCCCAATCAATCCTATCATTAGTCCACTTTTCACTTGATTCTATAACTATTTTTTTATCATTAAATAAAGAATCTTCTAAATATTTTTTAGTATAATCATGCATACTACCATTTTCAGCAATTTCGGATAATATTGCAGGTCCATAATAAGATACAATACCACTTTTATATATAATTAAATTAGTTATAGTACTATCAGAATATCCAATAAATATTTTAGGATTATTCTTTATAATATCATAATTTATAAAAGGTAAAATTCTTATACTATCATCTCCACCAATCATAGTAAATATTCCTTTTATTTTTTTATTACTAAATGCTTCCATTAAATCTTGAGCTCTCGCTTCTGGATGTTTATATAAATAATCACACCCTTTTAATGCATTAGGCATAGTTATAACATTTAAACCAAATATATCCTCTAATCTTTTTTTACCAAGCTCATACCTATGATAAAACTCTTTTTCACCACCCATACCACTAGATAGACTTACTATTGCAACAGTATCACCTTTTTTCAATTTCATAGGAACTATCATTTTATCAACCCTTTCTTTATATTAATCTTTGATATTTTAGCTAAAATAATATCAATGTTTTCATTAATTGGTTTACTACCATCAATATACAAAATATCACAATTAAATTTTTTTGTCCATTCATCAGTGGCTTTTTTACTACCTAATTTATCATCAGAAGTATCATATGACATTGACCAATTTAGAAATTCATTAAATTGATTATACATATCTCCCCCTTTTTTAAATCTATTGCCATACATTTCATATTCTCTATCAATTATTCTTTTTCTTCTAATTTCTTTATCAGTATCAATTACAATTAGTAGATCAAACATATAGATCAAAGATTCAGACCATGGATAAAACATTCCACTTGCAATAGTTGAAGGATTATTTAATAGTATTTGCTTTAATTTTTCACAAGATTCAATATCATTTATTGCAACTGTATATGGTTGAACACTTTTATCCCATAACCATAAAATATCATCTGTATCTATATAATTACAATTTAAAATTTCCGATAATTTTTTTCCAATAGATGTTTTCCCACTTCCGCTAGCACCAGTTATTTGTATATTCATAATTTTCTTTTATATACCTTTCCAATATATTCCAAACCCATACCTGATGTTATACACTTTTCTTTTGAATCACTCAATATCTTTGCAATCCAATCATTAACACCACCATCCACTAATACCAATGATTTACCATTTTCAAAATTCACTTCTATTTCATAACATATATCATCATAATAAGTTAGACCTGATTTTCTATTTAATTGTAAATTAAAATTTACATTTTTATGTTTTTCTTTTAATTTACTTAATAAATTGTTATAGAAAAAAACATAAGAATTCTTAATTGTTAATAAATAATCTTTTGTTGTCTTTATGTTATTTATATCATTTATATTACTTATAACATTAGGTAAATCTATAGTATTATTTTTAAAAATATCAAAGTTTGGATTTACAGTATTAGCAAGTATATCATCTAACTTTATTCCATATGAAGAATAAATTTCCTTAACTAAAGGAATATAGCATAAATTTAGATTTATTGTTTTTATTCCTAAATTTTCTTTCATATTATCCATCACATTTAACCAATTATCTAATTGTATCAATAGTGAATCAATCATATTATATCCTGTATTTCTAAAACTTGAAACCAAAGAGCAAGCTCTAAAATGCTGACTCCAATGAGTCTTTTTACCATTACCATAATTTTGTGTTCTCAAAAGTCTAGTAGAAGAAGCTAAATTTACCATACTTGAATTTAAATATCTTATTCTATATGCACATTCTAAAGCCATTGATATAGATGAATCACTTATTACTTCAGAATTTCTTACAGTACTTAATACATTATTTTGATTAGTATTTGTTAATCCTGCATTCAATCCAAATGGATTTATGGGAGATAATTCTATACATTCAAAATCATCAGAAACTGAATCAAAAAAAATGTTACTTATTTCATTATAAACTCTTGGATCTATTTTAGACGGCTCATACAAATTATGTTTATTTTTATAATTATTCAATAACACTGATGGATTTATATTTTTTGATCTTTGTTCAAAAATATCTAACATTGTACTATTAAATATATTTGCACCTTCATGAAGCAGCAACTGATAATCTTCATCACTTAAGTTTACTTTTTGAACACCCATTATTAACACTCCCTAGTCAAAAATATTTCTGCTTCTTCATCAACTAAATTTTTTCTAAGTAAAATAACCGAATAATTTGTTAAAGATAAATTTTCATTAAACACATTAATAGTATTATACCATCTATTTTTAATTATATTTATTTCTTCCTCATTATAAATTTTCAAATGTTTTTTTGAATCTATCATTTTATCAACGTATTCTCTTATTTGCTCATTACTACAATAAACAAAGCTATAATCATTTTTATAATATAATTCTAATTTTTTTTCTTCAAAATTCATCCAATCTTTTTCATAATAACAATGTATTTTAAAACCTAATTCATCATTTACTTTTTTTATAATATCCATATTTGGATTTTCTTTATACCAAATTGGAACTATTGATATAAAACCATTTGGTTTTAAAACTCTAATAATTTCATCAAGAGCTTTATCTTTGTTATTTATAAAAGAAATTGCATTTCCACATATAATTAAGTCAAATGTATTATCTTTAAATTTTGATAAATCTTCTGCATTACCATACTCAAATCTTATTTTAGATTTATCTAAACAATTAACTTTTATTTTTTCATTAGCATTTTTTATAGAATTTTTATTAATATCTATTCCTACAATATTACAATTAGTTAATCTATTTATTTCTATTGAAGAAAAACCATTTGTGCATCCTATTTCCAACACATTAGATTTATCATTTATAAAACTATTAATTGCAATTTCTCTGATTGTTTTTTTGCCACCTGAAGGCCTATTTTCCTCTTTTATTAATGAAATAAAATCTGTATAACTTAATTTCTTTATTTCATTTTTATTATATTTTCTTATCTGTTTCTTCACTATTATTCAACCTCCAACAAATTTGCATATTCCTTATATCTTTTGCTTTTAAAACCCATAGTAAAAATCTTTCAATACCCATTCCAAAACCAGATGTTTTCATTGGATATGTTTTTTTCATATTAACGTACCACTTATATTCATCAGGATTTACTTCATGTTTATTTAATGCTTCTAAAACATCATCACCATTTTCAAATCTTTCTCCACAACCTATTGTTTCACCTATGCCAATTAACAAATCTGCATTTTTAGCCGTACCACTTATTAAATTATCAGTTTGTTGATAAAAAGGAACAGCAAGCTCATCATAGTTAGTAACCCAAACAACACCATCATATAATTCAATTAATTCTTTTTCTGCAGTTTTTGTTAGATTTCTAAATCCATCTTTATATTGTATATATTTGTCTATGTCATTTGGATGTAATTCTTTAATTCTACTTTCTGCTTCATCAAATGTTATTTTAGGAAATTCACCTTCATAATTAGCAATCTTCTCAATATGTGAAACATCATTAATTTTACTTTTTAATTCATCATGATAATATTCTAATATTTTTTTCGATAAATATTTAATATATTCAGTACCCAAAAAAATTATATCTTCTAGTGTTCCAGGAATTTCAACTTCACTATGGTAAAATTGATTTAAGTGTCTTTCATCCGTATTTTCACCCCGAAATGATGGCATAACATAAAATACACCTTTGTTATTTAGTCTACAACAATACTCTAATAAAAATTGCATAGAATCTGCTAAATATGTTTCTTGTCCATTTATTTTAACTTTTACAGGAATTGAATCACTTCCTCTTCCCATTGGACTAGAAATTGTACCAGTAGTTACAGGTAAATGAACTGTTATTATTCCTTTTTCTTCATAAAATTTCATTGTTTCATATGTTATTAAATTTTCTAATTTAACTAAAAATTTATACCAAGGTTCTTCTAATACTTTCAAATAAAAGTTATCCTTATCTTTCCAAATATCTGGTTCAATCATAAAATACCTCCATTGAGCTAAAAACTATAATATATTGTTCAAAATAATATTACAATAAATATTTTATCATAAATTAAAAAAATGAAGAACAATTAAGTCCTCCACCCCCAAAACATATAAATAAAATATAAATTTATGTACTATTTTAGTATTACTTTTTTACAATGTCAATAGCAAACAATTCTATTTTCAAATTTATTTGTAACCTTAATTATGTTCCTGTATTGATACCAAGATTACACGAGTTTTCAACAACTTGTAAAAAAGTTTGATAACCATGCCCACCTGCTTTCCAGCATCTAATTTTTGCATTAGCTACTTTAACATATCCAGCATCAAAAAAAGTATCCCTATCTAAATCTACCAATTTTTCATTTAATGAAGCTGCTAATGTAATTATTTTGAAAGTAGATCCAGGCTCATAAGTTGCCCATATAGGTAAATTTCTATTTAATATTTCTTCAGAATAATTCTTATAATTTGCAGCATCAAAATTAGGGCGAGATGACATAGCAAGTATTTCACCAGTATTAGGATCCATCGCTATTGCTAAAGCTGTTTCTGGATTATATTTATAAACAGCATTATCAAGTTCTCTTTCAACACTTTCTTGTATTTTTTCATTAATAGTAAGTGTTATATTAACACCATTTTGTGGTGGAACATAGACTTGTGATAAATTTAATTTATTACCTTTAGCATCCGAAAAATATTTAATAGCCCCATATGCTCCAGTTAAATATTTGTCATATTGTAACTCAATACCTGATAATCCTTGATTATCAATACCAACAAAACCTAAAGTATGAGAAAGCATTGAAGCGTTTGGATAATTTCTTTTTGATTCTCTAACTAAATAAACACCTTCCATATTTAAACTTTCAATTTTTTCAGCAACATCATATGAAAGTCTTCTACCATATGGATGAACCCTATTAATACTAACATTTTTATACACGTATTTTTCCATAACATCATAAGAAACATTTAATATTTCAGATAATTTTTTTGTTACATATTTTTTGTCTTTTATTTGATTAGGTATTAAAACTAACGATGTTGTTGTAACATTATCCGCTAAAATAACACCATTTCGATCATAAATTTTACCTCTATCAGCTTCTATAGGTAAATTGCGGCTCCATAAATCACTTGACAACTTGCTTAATTTGTCATAATCAAACACTTGAATATAAAAAACTTTTAATATTATAACAATAAACATCATAATAAAAAAAATAATAAAAATTTTAAATTTAGCATCTACTTTTTTTGTATTCATACGTATCACCTATAAAATATTATGAAAAAAGACACGTAAAATGTGTCTTTTTTTTTAAACCAAGTTTATTTATATTATCATTAATTAAATCACAAAAAGTATACTTATGGGACTATTTCATTTAAATTTATTAACTCAATTTTTAGCTAATACACTATTTTTTCATAGCTCATAATCATCATCCTGTTTATCAATTTCAATACTTTCCATTTCCATAGGAAATAAAAAATTAAAGTTTTTAAAAAATTTATTACATTCTTGTAATTTAGTAATTCCTCCTGATACTATTAAATATTGATCTTTATTATCAATACTTATTTTTACTAATCCTCTCACATTTTTCGGAAATAACTTTTTATCTGGTGATATTAATCCTCTATTACCTGGTAACACTCTTCCTAAATTGAAAGGAAATATACCCCCATGCATATGACCAGATAGTATAATGTCATATTTTTTTGTTAATGATAATACTTTTTTATTAAGCATATTTATCGGCGAATGAATTAACAATATTTTAAGTTTATCATTTTTTTTATTTAAATATTCTTTATTTTTATTTAATTCTTTAATTAATAATTCCTTCTTATATCCATCAACATAATAATATTTCAAATCTGGCTCTATCATAAGCAGTGAAAAATCATCGTTTTCATAATACTTATTTTTACAAGAAATATATACATTTGAAATATTTTCTAAATCGTCAAAAAAATTATTTTTATAATCAACAATATGTTTTTTATTCTTTATATATAAATGATCATGATTTCCCAAAACAATATAGATTGGAATACTTTTTGCTATATCTTTAAACCAATTAATATATGTTTCTTTCAATTTATCATTTTTATATAAAAAATTAGTACTATCTATTATATCACCGCAAACAAATAAATAATCTGTTTGAGAAGAAAATATTCTTTCTTTTATTATATCTAACTTTTTATTATTAAAACTTTCACATAAATGTAAATCCGATATAACTTTAATGTTTATTTTTTTGTTCATAGTATTAAAATTAAATGTATATTTATTAATACTAAGAATTTTATCAAGCATAATTATTTCCTTTCACATTATTTTCTTAAATTGCTCTTCATCATATGCTTCAAGACCATATTTTATTACTTTATTCTTTTTATAAGTCCTAAATAATTTATAATTACATATTTTTCCCTTCTTAAAGACTTTAGGATAATTAATATCAGGTATTACTTTATTTTTTTCAAGACCATATCCTAATAGGGATAACTTAATTATTCTATCTTTATCTACCTTTTCTATCGGATTATTTGGTGACAATAAGTAGTAATGATATTTATTGTCTTGAAAAACACATATACATTGAACAATATCAACCTCTTTATTTGGGTTAGTTCTTTTTAATTCTACTGCTTTAACATTTTTTAATTCATCATTATTAAATATAATTTGTTCTAAATAATAAACAAAATCTTTTGATTCATAATACCCATGATTTAAAATTCCTAATTTACAAAATAAATACTCAATTTTTTCCAAAAATGTTACATTTTTACCCAGAATACTATCAAAATCAATTTTCCCTTCTTTTGCTTGTATTATAAATTTTTTTAAATCACTTAATTTATCATCATTTATAATGTTATACCCTAATCTATCATCTATTTGTCTTATAAGATTCATATCCTTATCATTAAAATTAACATAATTACCATGTTTATTATTTTGAAATAAAGCCACACCAAAATGAACCGTTTCATCATCATTATGAATTCTAGCTAAATCTGTATAACTATCATGTGTAGCATCTGCTACCCATCTTTTATCATTAATATAAAATTCAACATGTTTATGACCTTGGTTTATAATTTCACACTTTATTCCAACTTCATCTAATAAAGCTTTGTATAATTCTGACCAAATAACACAATTAACCTGATTTTGATTAAATTTATTAATATCTATATTTTTTACTCTCATATCATTACTTGCAACTTCAGTCGTATTATTAAATTTAGTACTAAAAGATACCAAATTACCTAATTTTAGATAAATATATCTTGCCTTTCCTAAATCTGATAAATCACTTGGCATTTCATTTAAAACTAATTCTTTTATTGTCATATAAACCTCTCATATAATTCTATTATACCAAAAAAAGAAGAAAAAACATCTTCTTTATTACTTGTTTTCAATAGTTATTTTATTTATTAACCCCTTATCATTATAATCAATAATTACTTCATAACTACTATATGTATTAAAGTTTGATTTTAAGTTAATTATTTCATCAGGATTATCTGTTTTTATATCACCATATATAACAGTTATACGATTATCTTCATTATTAGTTTTATTACTTGTAACAACTTTATCAAGTAGTATACTGACACTTGACCCCATTTGCGTTCCTGAATATATCTCAAATTTGGAATTAAAAAAATCTTTTCCAAATTTATCATCGTATTCTTCCATATTTTTTTTATATTTATCATATATATCATTTATGCTTGATTCTGTTGTAGTTTGCAGCTTACTAAACTGATTAAAGAAACTATCTTGAGTATTATTTCTACTCTTATTAAAACTAATTATTCCATAAATAGCTAATGAAATAATTAATAAAAAAGCAAGTACAAAAGGAATTACAATTGCTAACGAAATTTTACCAAATAATTTATATCCTTTAGTAATTGATTCTTTTGTATTATCATCCATCTTGAAACTTATTGTTTTGTTATCATTTAATTTATATTTTGTTTTACAATAAGGACATACACCAAAATCCTTATCTTCATCTATATTTAAAAGTCCACCACATGTTTTACATTTCATTTCTTTCATTAATATCAACTCCTTAATCAACAACATAATTATATTATCTTTAATATAATTATGTCAATAATTCTTAATCACTTATGTCAAAATTCCAAATACCAAGTTTACCTTTAATTGGTATTTCATCTACCACTTTTACATCATTTAATATCCAAGCATATCTACCAATATCATAGTGTCCACATAAATATTCAATTTTGTTTTTCTTTATTTTTTTTATAAACTCATTATCCATAAAAACACAATCAACTAAATTACATTCACATATTATTTTTCCATACTTAAACTCATAATTATTTGGTAACAATTCAAGTAGTTTCTTTAATCTTTTATCATCTTTAACACTATTTTTTGATAAACTAGCATGTATATATAGTTTACCTCTATAATTAGTTTTAAAACTTCTTGTTTCAATTTTCTTTTTTTTATTTAAAATTAAAGAAGCAAAAGGTTCTTTTATACTAAGTGCCTTCATTTCATATCAACTCCAATCTGTTTATATAACATCATTTAATTAAGAACTTTATATAAATTTAAAAAAGTATTAATAAATTAACACTTTTTCATATATAATTAATAACCTATTTTCTTAATATCCTTTTTTACTTGATCTTTATATTCAATATTAGCTGAACAATATATCAAAGTATTATCAACTCTTACAATAACATTAAATTTATCTTTTTCTTCTTGTGTGAATTTTTCATAGTTATTTTTACTTGTATAATTATTATTATCAGAAATACGTTCAAATGATTTTTTATTTGATTCAAATGATTTTTTTGCGTTATCAATACTATCAAATTCAAAGTATTCTATTTGATATTTCATATTATTAGCTGTTATTATTTTCTTTATGCTTTCGTCTTCTGTCTGTTCAGTTACTTCATTTATCACATAATTAAGTTTTGAATATGTATTATAAAACTTATCACTTGTTACTATTTTTTTGTTTCCACATCCAGACAAAATAATTACTAAACAAATCACTAATGTTATTTTAAATACTTTTTTCATAGTTAACCTCCTTAATATTTATCATCATTATCGATAATTTCTTTAAAACTCTCAATTAATTTAGGATTAAACATAACATTTGAATTATGAGTAATAAATCCCTTTGCATCTTTATTTTCATTATATAAATTAGTGTAAGTTATGCATATCGCTGCTATTTGTGACTCTATTGGTATTTCATCTTCTTTTACTCCATTAGGATAACCAGTACCATTATAATTTTCATGATAATATAAAGCTATATTACTAGCATATGTCCTTAACACTTCATCATTTGAACTACCATATATACTATCAATAATTTTCGAACTAAATAATGGATATTCTTTTAATTTCTCAAGTTCTAAATCAGTTAAAGGAGATTTTTTGTTAAGTATTTTCTTTGGAACTGAATAAAGTCCTATATCATAATACTTAACAGCCTCACACATAATATCTATTTTTTCTTCATCAAGCCCATATTCAGGATATTCTTCCATAGTTTTTAAAGCCAAGCTTTTAAATTTTTCTTTAATAAAGTTTATATTATCTTCATAATCATACATGTATGTATTAATATATTCTTTAGTAATTATATCTTCTTTTTCAACTTGAGCATTAACTAACTCATTAAGTGAATTACTTGATCTATAAAGATTAATAAAATTACTTATTCTATGCTTTACTACTTCAAGATCAAATGGTTTTTCAAGCATATCTGCAATACTATAATTATAAACCCTCGTTTTTGTTTCTTTTTCATAATCACCACTTATAATTATTACTGGTATTTTAGATATAATATCGTTCTCATTTAAATACTTTAATACTCCAAATCCATCCATAACAGGCATTGTAAGATCTAAAAATATACCTAAAACATTATCAACTGATTCAGTCACATTCTTATTTTTATTACTTTCAAAATAATCAATTGCTTCCTTACCATTTTCTAGCATAACTATTTTATACTCATCATTAAATATCTTCTTAATCATATTTCTTGTAACTAAATCATCATCTATAATAAGTATAGTATCTTCACCTAATGATGATACATCTCGAGCTGTCTTATTTAAACTTTTCTTTAATTCTTTAAAGTTATTAGCTAAACTAAATAAAATTGAATTAATATACTCTTCTATATACTTAATATCTGTACTTTTATTAACATTAAATGCGTTTCCTATTTTTAAAATACTATCTGATAATGCTTCTAAAAGACTATCATATTTTACATTTGAAGATAATTTTTCATCATCTGCTTCAAATGATATATCAAATGAGATTATTAATTTGTTATTACCGTCATCAACCAATGTTGATGTAAGTTTCTTGTTATTACCATCTAATGTTTTATAATACAAAATATTTTTATCATCAGTTGACTTTAATTCTTCCTCTAATTTTGGTATTGAAAACATATTCATATAAGATGATAAACTCTCTTTACTTATATTTAATTTTGCTTTTTCTAAATAAGAAGTCAAATTTTCTTCATTAAGTAAATTAAGTTTACCATTTTTTATATTGTAATTCTTTATATTATCATTAAAAACATCTGATATATATATATTATCAATACTTTCTAACACTAATTCATTTATTTTACTAATGATTTTATTATTCATAAGACCCCTCCTATTCTCTTTATTTTACATACTTTTATATTTTTCAATAATTACTTTTGTACTTTGTATTTCACTAATTAATTCATTAAAATGTTCATTCACAAAATTAATATCATTTGCTTTAGATGCCATTTCATGATTATATGCCATCTCACCAAGTTTATTAAAACCAAAACTTCTAGCATTACTCTTCATAGCATGAACACTAATTGCATAATTAGGCATATCACCATTTTCTTTAAAGCTACTAATTTTTAAAACTTCTTCGTCAATGCTATTATAAAAATCATCTAATATTTCATTATAAGTTTCAATATCCATCATATTTTGAATACCAGCATCTACATCTACTCCATTTTGTCTTAAAAAATCTAATTTATCCATAATTACCTACTTTCTACTATTTAATTATATTGTACTATAAATTTTACAAAAATACAATTTCAAATTAAAAAAAGTACTTTATTTTGTACTTTTTTATTTTTTCTTACCCTTATATATTATTACACCTACAATTAGTACTATTGCTACACCACCAATAATAAAGTATTTTACTATATCATCATATGTTTTAGCATTATTTTCAAA
>CAZFXQ010000023.1:0-12534 GCA_964523265.1 uncultured Muribaculaceae bacterium
ATAATAGGTGATGGTCCTGATAAAAAAATGTATGAAGATATTATATCAAAAGAAAATTTAAAAAATGTAGAAATGTTAGGTGCAAAAAAGAATCCATATCCTTACTTTTTAATTTCGGATTATGTTATTTTAACATCAAAATATGAGGGATTTCCTGTTGTTTATAATGAGGCAATTGTACTTAATAAACCAATAATAACAACTATAGATGTAACTGATGATTATATATCAATACCAAATAGATTTGGATATGTTATAAAAGATATAGATGAGGCAGAAAAAATACTAAAAAGTAAAGCCCTTAATATGGAAAAAGTTGATTTTAATAAATTAAATAAAAAAAGAATTGAGAAAATAGAAAAATTATTGGAGGGTAATGATGCCAAAGTATAGTATTATAGTTGTTAGTTATAACGGCGAAAGGTATATTAATAATTGTCTTACTAAATTATTTGAACAGACCTATAATGATTTTGAAATAATTTTTGTTGATGATGGTTCAAGTGATAATACTAAAGCTGAAATTACAAAATTTAAAAAAGTAAAATATTATAAAATAAATCATAGTGGTGTAAGTGCTGCTAGAAATTATGGAATTAGTAAGGCAAATGGTAAATATTTTTTGTTTGTCGATGTTGATGATTATGTAGATAATGATTTATTAAAAATAGTAGATTCTAATTTAGAAGAAGATTTTGATTTAGTTAAATTTGGATATAGAATAGTTGATGAAAATAATAATATAATTAAAGAGGTTATTGATTTAAGTAATGATAATATTGATGGTGAAGATGCATTCAAAATATTATGTAATAAAAAACAAGTGTTTGATATGATATGTGTTTATGTATATAACAAAAGATATTGGTTAAAAAATAAATATAGTTTTAAAGAAGGCTGTTATCATGAGGATTTTGGTATTATTCCTTATGCGTTACTTAATGCTAAAAAGGTAAAAATATTAAGTTATTCACCGTACTATTATGTTCAAACAAAAAGTAGTATAACAAGAAGTGATGATGTTAAAAAAAATATTAAAAAGGCTTATGACTATTTAGGACACTTTGATTTTTTATACAACAAAGTAAATAATAGTAATTTTTCTAGAGATACAAAAAAACTATTTAATAGTTATATATCAAATTCTGCGATATTAAAAATAAATACAATACCTAAAACAGAGAGAAAAAAATATATAGATGAATTAAAAAAAAGAAATGTGTTTAATAATATACAAGATATTTCTTTAATGCATAAGATTAAAAAAATAATATTAAAGATTAGCCCTAATCTATATTTAAAGGTGATTAAATGATAAAAGTATCTGTTGTTGTACCTGTTTATAATACTTCTTTTTATTTAAGAGAATGTTTAGATAGTTTAGTAAATCAAACATTAAATGATATTGAGTTAATACTAATTAATGATTGTTCTAATGATAAATCATTAGAAATAATGAGTGAATATCATAAAAAATATAAAAATATTTTTATTATAAATAATAAAAAAAATATGGGAATAGGATATACTAGAAATACTGGTATAAATAATTCAAATGGTAAGTATATTACGTTTATTGATAGTGATGATCATGTAGATAATAATTATTTAGAAGAGTTATATAATTATTCAGAGGATAATAATTTAGATATTACAGTATGCAATGTAAAAAGGGTGGATGATAATAATAATTTTATATCATATGAACAAGATATAAAAGATTTTGATATATCAAATTTAAAAGATAATCCTAATTTGCTACTTGATATAAATATGGGACCATGTAATAAACTATTTAAAAAGAGTTTGTTTGATAGTGAAGATGTTAGATTTGATGAAAAATTAAAGTATGAGGATATTTATTTAATACCTATGTTGATTATGAATGCAAATAAAATTGGTAAGTTAAATGATGTTTATTATCATTATGTTATCCACAGCAATAGTGAAACTACTACTATGGATGAAAGAGTCTTTGATATTATTAAAATAATGAAAAAAGTAAATAATTATTTATTTAAATATGAGTTTTATAATGATATAATAGATGAAGTAGAATATTTAAATATTAGAACGTTATTAAGATATACTCTTCAGCAGAAAAATCAAAAAGATAAAGAGATAGCTAATAAATTTATTGACGAAGTATTTAATTATTTGGATAAAAATTTTCCTTTGTGGCGAAAAAATAAATTATTTAGAAGAAGAAATATTATGAAAAGAGTAGTTGAAAGTAGTAAAAAATTAACTAAAATATATATAAAATAGCGAAAAAGCTTAATAAATAAGCTTTTTTGTTTTTATTATTATTAATTGTATGATATAATTATTTATAGAGAAAAGTGTAGAGGTGAAGAAAATAATGATAATAAAAAGCATATTTTCTAATTTTAAAAGATATTGGTTTTTAATGACACAATTAATATCTAGAGATTTTAAGATAAATACTTTAAAGTAAAGTATAAAAGAAGTGTTTTAGGAGTTATTTGGTCTTTGTTATATCCGATTTTGATGATGGCTGTTATGGCTATTGTTTTTTCTCAAATGTTTAAATTTAAGGTGGATGGGATAAACTATCTTGTGTATTTAATGACTGGACTTATTATGTGGAGTTATTTTGCCGAGGCATCTAATACTGCTATGACATCAGTTGTTGATAATTTTGGATTAATTAATAAAGTATATATTCCAAAATATATATTTCCTGTTGCAAAATGTATTTTTGTTGGAATAAATTTTGTACTTACATTAATTCCATGGCTTGGAATAATTATACTTTCACATTTTGGATTAGGTGAATATACTTGTCATTTTAATTGGTATTATTTAATACTTCCATATATATTTATTTGTATGTTTTTATTTACTATTGGTGTTTCACTTCTTATATCATGCATGTCTGTTTTTTTAAGAGATATATGGTATATATATGGAATAATTCTTACGATGTGGAACTACTTAACACCAGTATTTTATAGTGTTCAAATCTTGCCAGATAAATTACAAAAAATAATGCAATTTAATCCAATGTTTCAATTTTTAAATGCAACTAGAACAATAGTTGTTTATGAGCAAATGCCATCATTTATAACGCTTGGTATTTTAGCATTTATTGGTGTTGGAATGCTTTTGTTGGGTGCTATTGTATTTAAGAAAAGACAAGATAAATTTATATATTATGTTTAGGAGGAAATGATGATTAGTATAGATAAAGTTTCCATGAAATTTAATCTTGGGATTGAAAAAGAGTTTTCGATTAAACAGGCATTTGTAGATTTCTTAAGTGGAAAAAAGAAAAAGAAAAAAGAATCATTTTGGGCTTTAAAAGATGTAAGTATGCACATTAATAAAGGTGAGGTAGTAGGGCTTATTGGTTCTAATGGTGCTGGTAAGTCAACACTTTTAAAAGTTGTAAGTGGTGTTATGAAACCAACAAAGGGAAAAGTAACAGTAAATGGTGTAATATCGCCTATGATAGAACTTGGTGCTGGTTTTGATGGTAACTTAACTGCTAGAGAAAATATTTATTTAAATGGTGCAATACTTGGATATTCTAAAGCATTTATTAATGAAAAGTTTGATGAAATAGTTGAGTTTTCTGAACTTAGGGATTTTTTAGAAGTGCCAGTTAAAAACTTTTCATCAGGTATGACTGCTAAACTTGCTTTTTCAATAGCAACTATTGTTAATCCCGAAATATTGATAGTAGATGAAATATTATCAGTTGGTGATCTTAAATTTCAGGAAAAAAGTAAGAAGAAAATGATGGAAATGATAAAGGGTGGAACAACTGTTTTATATGTTTCGCACTCTTTAGAATCAATTAAAGCTTTGTGTACCAAAGTAGTATGGTTAGAACATGGCCAAGTAATAAAAATTGGTAATGTAAAAGAAATATGTGATGAATATTATAAAGAACAAATGAAAAATTAGGAGGACTTTTATGAATAAATATATTCACTATTGTTGGTTTGGTGGTAAACCTCTTCCTAAATTAGCAAAAAAATGCATTAAAAGCTGGAAGAAATATTTGCCAGAGTATAAAATAATTGAGTGGAATGAAAGTAATTTTAATATAGAAGAGTGTCAGTTTTCAAAGGGAGCATACCAAGAACAAAAATGGGCTTTTGTAGCAGATTATGCAAGAACAAAAGTTTTACATGATATGGGTGGTATATACTTTGATACAGATATGTTAGTTACAAAAGATATTTCAAAACTATTAAATGATAAAACATTTTTAGGTGTTGAGGACTCTGGTAAAATAGCAGTTGGTGTATGGTATGAATCTGAATCGAATAGTTACTTAACTACTAAACTGTTAAACTTTTATAATCAATGCAATGGTTTTGATGCGTTAAATACGTATGTATATAGTATTCCAAATATAATAACTAATTTAATCGATGATGATAGTTTTATTTTAGGTAAAAATGAAATT
This sequence comes from uncultured Muribaculaceae bacterium, assembly GCA_964523265.1. Classification (GTDB taxonomy): domain Bacteria; phylum Bacillota_I; class Bacilli_A; order RF39; family UBA660; genus Aphodocola. The sequence continues at coordinate 4,442 of CAZFXQ010000023.1, forward strand.
CAATACTTAAAGCATGATATAACAATCTATCCTAGGGAGTATTTTTATCCACTTTCATATGATAGGCAAAATAATATTTTTACGGAAAACACTTGTATGATTCATTATTATGATTCTAGCTGGATTCCAAAATATCAACAAAGGGAAAATAAAATATTTAGAGCATTAGGTTATGAAAAAGGACAGAAATTTATTGATTTATGTAGATGGGGTAAGCGTGCATTAAAAAAGATAATTAGTGTTATTTTATTCCCAATTGCTATAAGACAAACTGCAAATAAAAAAAAGAAAAACATAGAAGAATCGCTTAATATATTAGATAATCAATTATCAAACTTAAAGCAGAATTCTGTTATAGCTATATATCGAAAAGAATGGTTAGGAACTTCTTATGCAACTAAAGCATTGTTTGAAAATTGTGTTGGGATAGGTGAGTTAAACGATGAAAAAATTGTTGATTACTATGCTAATTCATTAGTAAAAATGAAATTAAAACTAATAATCTTTAGTGCATTTGATTTATCTTGGGTTAATTTAATAAAAAAAATAAAGGATTTGAATCCAAATCAAAAAATTAAAGTTTTATGGCATGGTAGTAATGCTATGAATATTGAAAAATATGATTGGGAAGTATTTAGAACAGTACTTGATTATTGTAAATATGGCTTAATTGATTCGATTGGCTTTGTGAAAAAGAGCATGTATGATTTTTATAAAACAAAGAATATAAAGTGTGAGTTTGTTATGAACACACTAAATATTGATAAGAGTAAATATAGAATAAATAAAACCAATGATAAACATATAAGAATAGGGTTATATGCTTCTGGTGATAGATGGGTTAAAAATTTTTATAATCAATTATCTGCAGCTAGTATGATTAAAAATCATTTGATTGAGTGTATACCAAGGTCTGAAAAAGTAGTTGATTTTGCAAATATCATTAATGCTAATGTTATTGGTGAAAACAATCCAGTACCAAGAGAAGAATTATTAAAAAAACTAGCTAATAATGATATAAATATATATGTAACTTTTGTGGAGTGTGCACCACTTCTTCCACTGGAAAGTTTAGAATTGGGTGTGCCATGTATCACAAGTAATAATCATCATTATTGGGAAGGGACAGAATTAGAAGAATGCTTGATTGTTAATGCACCCGATAATATTATCGAAATAAAGAAAAAAATAGAGTATGCTTTAAGTAACAAAGAAAAAATAATTAAACTTTATAATAAATGGAAAACGAATTATGATAAAAAATCAAATGAATCTGTTAGAAAATTTATTGGTGTGTAAAACTCATGAATATAAAATTTAATTTATAGGAGGTAATAATATGAAAGGAATAATTTTAGCAGGTGGTAAAGGTACAAGACTTTATCCAAACACACTTGCAATATCTAAACAATTGATACCAATATACGATAAACCAATGATTTATTATCCATTATCTATATTGCTATTATCAAATATAAGAGAAGTTTTGATTATTACTACAGAAGAAGATTTATTTCAATATAAAAAATTATTGGGAGATGGTTCCTACTACGGGATAAAGATAGAATATGCTGTTCAAAAAGAGCCAAAAGGGTTAGCCCAAGCATTTACTATTGGTGAAGAATTTATAGGAAGTGATAATGTATGTTTAATATTAGGTGATAATATTTTTTATGGTGGTGGAATAACATTAGCACTTGAAAAAGCATCAAAAATTAAAGATGGTGCAATGATATTTGGTTATTATGTTAATAACCCAACAGCTTTTGGTGTTGCTGAAATTGATTCGAATAATAATGTTATATCAATTGAAGAAAAACCAAAAATTCCTAAATCAAATTATGCTGTACCTGGCCTATATTTTTATGATAATAAAGTTGTTGATATCGCAAAAAAAATAAAACCATCCGCTCGTGGTGAATATGAAATAACTTCTGTTAATGAAGAGTATTTAAGACAAAATAAATTAAAATTGGAAATTTTAGGACGTGGAATGGCTTGGCTTGATACAGGAACTGTTGAAAATATGAATAAAGCATCGCAATTCGTATGTTCTATCCAATCTCAACAGGGTAATTATATAGCTTGTTTAGAAGAGATAGCATATAATAAAAAGTTTATAACCTTAGATCAGTTAAAACAAAGAGCCGAAACATTAAAAAATTCCGATTATGGAAAATATTTGGAATTATTATATAAATCAGAAATAAATAAGGAGATGAAATAATGAGTAAATTTTTAATAACTGGTGGAGCAGGGTTCATTGGTAGTAATTATCTTCACTATGTTGTAGAAAAGTATCCTGACGATTATTTTATTTGTTTAGATGCTTTAACATATGCTGGAAATTATGACAATATAAAGGACTTGGAAAAGTATACAAATTATAAATTTGTATATGGTGATATAAGAAATAAAGAGGAATTAGAAGAATTATTTGAACGTGAAAAATTTGATTATGTAATTAACTTTGCAGCTGAATCACATGTTGATAATTCAATTAAAAATCCTAATCTTTTTGCTGAAACAAATATATTAGGTACTATAAATTTACTTAATTCAGTAAAAAAGATGCAAGATAATACGGGACATTTTATTAATAGATATCATCAAGTATCAACCGATGAAGTTTATGGAGATTTACCTTTGGATAGACCTGATTTATTATTTGATGAAGAAACACCAATACATACATCAAGTCCATATTCTTCATCGAAGGCAAGTGCTGATTTATTTGTTTTGGCATATGCAAGGACATTTAATATACCTGTGACTATTTCTAGATGTTCAAATAATTATGGGCCATATCAATTTCCAGAAAAATTAATCCCTGTTGTAATAAGTAAGGCACTTAATAATGATAAAATTCCTGTTTATGGAAAGGGTGAAAACATTAGAGATTGGATTCATGTTCATGATCATAACGTTGGTGTTGATATGATCATTAGAAATGGAAAAAATGGTGAAATATATAATTTAGGGGGTCATTCAGAAAAAACAAATCTTGAAGTTGTTAAAACAATATTAAAACAATTAAATAAGCCTGAAAGTTTAATTGAATTTGTAACAGATAGACCAGGTCATGATTTAAGATATGCAATAAATTCATCAAAAATAGAAAATGAATTAGGTTGGAAAAGAGAATATGATTTTAATAATGGAATGAAAGAAACTATAGATTGGTATATAAATAATCAAAAATGGATTGAACGAATTAAGAATAATGAATATAGGAAAAGTTATGAATTATTGAAAGGTAAAAAGTAGTATGAGTAAAAAAAGGATTAATGTAACAAAGTCATTTCTACCACCTATGAAAGAATATATAGATAAAATATCCTTAATATGGGATAATCACTTTTTAACTAATTATGGCCCTTTAAATAACGAGTTAGTTGAAAAATTAGAAAATTATTTAGATTTAAAAAATATTCATTATGTTAATAATGGAACAATATCCTTATTATTAAGTTTGGAAGCTATGGGTATAAATCATGGTGAAATAATTACTACACCCTTTACATTTATTGCAACAATTAGTTCAATAGTTTGGCAAAGATGTACACCTGTTTTTGTTGATATAAATGAGAATGATTTTAATATAAATGTTAATAAAATAGAAGAAAAAATCACTAATAACACAAAAGCTATACTTGCTGTTCATTGTTTTGGTTTTCCATGTGATGTTGAAAAAATAGATAAAATAGCAAAGGATCATAATATAAAAGTTATATATGATGCAGCACATTCATTTGGTACAAAACTTAAAAGTAAATCAGTGTTATCATATGGTGATATTTCATCATGTAGTTTACACTCAACTAAGGTTTTTCATAGTGTTGAAGGTGGGCTTTGTGTGGTTAACAATCCTATTTATAATGAAAAAATGAATTCTATTAAGAATTTTGGCACTAATAATGGATCCTATGAATATGTAGGAATAAATGCGAAGAATAGTGAGTTTCACGCAGCTATGGGAATATGTGTATTAAATCATATTGATAGTATAATTAATTCTAGAAAACATGTATATGAAAAATATACTAGTATGCTTAAAAATATTGTTAGAATACCAAAAATTCCTGATAATTTTGAGTATAATTATATTTATTATCCGGTTTTATTTGAAAGTGAAGAACAATTATTAAGAGTATTTGAAGAATTAAATAAAAATGAAATTTTCCCTAGAAGATATTTTTATCCTTGTTTAAATAATTTAAAAATATTTAAGAATAACGATAATACACCAGTAGCAAATGATGTTTCAAAGAGAATTGCTTGTTTACCAATGGATACATATTTAGCTGATGAAGATATTGATTTAATATGTAGAATAATTATAAGCACACTAAAAAAATAAAGGGAGAACGATATTATGAGTAAAAAAATCAATATACCTATTATGTTTTGTTTTGATACTAATTATGTTATACCAGCAGCAACAGCATTTTATTCGCTTATGGAACACGCCAATAAAAAATATGATTATAAGTTTTTTGTTTTGCATTCAGACATAACAGATTATCAACAAAAAAAATTAAAAGAAACAGTAAAAACATTTAAAAATTGTGAATTAAAATTTTTAAATATGAATAATAAATTACAAGATTTTTGGAGTAGGAATTATAAAGGTGATCATTTTTCCAAAGAAGTAATGTATAAACTTTTGGTTGCTTCTATATTTCCTAAAATTGATAAATTAATTGTATCAGATGTTGATGTTATATATTTAGGTGACATTTCTGATTCATATTTTGAATTAACTGATAAAGATGACGCATATATAGCAGGTGTTAAACCAATAGGTAAAGTTGCTTCCTATTTAAAAAGTTATGAGGAAAATTGGACTAAAGAGGAAATCGAAAAATTAGGTAACATATGTGGTGGGTATTTGGTAATGAATTTAAAGAAAATTAGGCAGGACAATTTTGAAAGTGTGTTTTTAAAATCTTTAGACGAAAATGGCTATAGGTTAAATCAAATGGAACAAGACATATTTAATATAACTTGTTTTGACAAAATAAAACATTTGCATTTAAAATATGTAGCTTGTTCTTATATGTGGGATTACTATAAAACAGAGCGTGACAAGGAAACAGATTTGAATTATACTAAAAATGAGATTAATGAGGCAATGAATAATCCAGTACAATTACACTATGCAACTGGTATTAAGCCGTGGAAAAATGTTGATTGTACTAAATCTGAAATATGGTTTAAATACATTGTAAAAACACCATTTTTAGAAGATTATTTAAAACAATTGCCAAAAAATATAATTATTCCAGAGAGTAGAAGTAAAGTAGTTATAAGAAGAGTTGGTATCAAAGAAACAATTAAAGAAATTTTAAAAAGATTAATTAGAAAATAATTTTTAAGATTTAATAATAATTATTTGTAAATAGTAGAAGGTGATAGTATGAATGGTTCATATACAAAATCTGAATTAATAAAAATAGGTGTAAAAAAAATTGGTGAAAATGTTAAGATAAGTAGAAAAGCAAGTTTGTATACCCCTGAAACCATGGTTTTTGGGGATAATGTAAGAATTGATGATTTTTGCATACTTACGGGTAATATTACAATAGGAAATAATGTTCATATATCAGCGTATACAGCATTATATGGAAAATATGGAATTACTATCGGTAATTACTGTGGTTGCTCACCCAGATGTACATTATTAAGCGGTTCAGATGATTTTTCGGGAGAGTATATGATTAGTCCAATGGTACCAAGTAATTACACAAATGTTTGTGGAAAAAAAATTGTAATCAATGATTTTGTGCAAATAGGGGCTAATAGTATTATTATGCCTGGTGTTGTTGTAAATGAAGGTGCTGCTTGTGGATGCTTTTCATTTATAAAAAATGATTTATCTGAGTGGTCTATATATGCTGGTATACCTGCAAAAAAGATTAAGGACAGAAGCAAGAATATTAAGTGTTTAGCAAAGAGGTATGAATATGAAGTATAAATTAACAGTCGTCACAACTACATATAATCAAGAAAAATATATAGAAGATTGTATTAGAGGCGTTATAAATCAAAAAACGAATTTTAAATTTAAATTTTTAATATCAGATGATTGTTCATCTGATGGTACTAGAAATATAATAGACAAATATCAAAAAAAGTACCCTGATATAATTAAAGTAATATATAGAAAAAAAAATTTAGGACCGATGGATAATTTTATTAATACATTAAATGAAGTTCATACTGAATATGTTGCCTTATGTGATGGTGATGATTTTTGGACAGATCCAAATAAATTACAAATGCAAGTAGACTTTTTAGATAACAACAAAGATTATTATTTATGCTTTCACAAGGTTAAGATCTTTTATGAAGATGGTAGTAAAAGGGCTGTTTTTCATCCAATTAATATGAAAAAAAAATTATGCTTTAAGGATTTGTGTTCAGATAATTTTATACCTGCTAATTCGGTTGTTTATAGATGGATTTATAAAGAGAAGGACAGTTTGATTAAAGATTTCCCAAAAAATATAATTCCGGGAGATTATTACGTTCACCTTATGCACGCATTTAAAGGGAAAATATATTATATGCCAAAGCAAATGTCGTGTTATCGAAAAAATGTACAAGGAATGTGGTGGGGAATTAATGAACCTGATTTACAAATAGATTTTTATTTTAAAAATGGGTTTAAAATGTTAAATTTTTATGATGAGGTTGAAAAAAAACTTAATGCTGATAAAGAATTGTTTTCTTGGGGAAGAGCTAAAGTATTATTTCCGTTATTAAGATCTTGTATGGTGTTAAAAAAATATGAAGAACTAAAAATGATATATTCAAAGTATTATAAAGATAATAGTTATGCTTTTGCAAATTTTTATAAAAGTTTAAATATAATAAACAAAATAATATACCTTATTAAAACCGATATATTTTATAGATTTAGATAGGAGGAGTTATGATAAAAAAATACAAAAAAAATATTATATTATTTATTTCATTTTTTTTAATATATTTTCTTTTATCACTTGTTTTTTCTTACTATCTTGGGACTTATAAATTTTGGAATGTTTTATTTGATTTAGATACACCGCGTGTTTTTGGTGATTTAACTTTGTATTCATATAATCATTATAGAGCTGCTGTACATCCGTTATTTATTATCTTTTTTCAACCATTAGTTCTATTATTAAATTTTATAACAAAAGAATCAGTTTTATCTGTTTTATTATTGCAATGCATATTGTCATCAGTTTCTGTTGTTGTAATTAATTTTATGTTAAATAAATTAAATTTAGAAAAAAAATCAAGGGTGTTTTTTACGCTTTTATTTTCAATTAGTTTTTGTCAAATTGTTTTTACAACAAATATAGAAACATATATATTTTCACAGTTTTTTTTAGTATTATTATGGGCATTTGTTATCAATAAAATAGATAAAAAACTAAGTTTATTTGATTATATAATAATAGTTTTGCTTGGTATTGGAAGTATTGCGATAACAGTCACAAATTTTGTTCAATTTATTATTGCTATTTTCTTTTTAATAGGCCTTAATGATAAAATAAAAAATAGATATTTAAAACTAATATTGGTTTTCTTAATAACAATATCATTTTCAGTTGTTTTGGCAGATATTCAAAACATAATATGGAATAGTGCTCCGAATTTTTTTACTAAAAATATTAATGATTTTCTTTATGGCACAAGTGAGGAAAAACTTTATATTGATACATCATTAAGTTTTTCTAAAATATTAAATGTAATAAACGCTAATTTTTCATATTCTATGGGCATTGTTAATTTGATAATTCCAGGAACTGGGATATATTTGATTTTTAAACCAAGTATAGTAACCAATATTATTTCAATAATTTGTTTTATTATTTTTATATTATTAATTTTTTTTTTCATTTTTAAAAATAAATTTAACGTAAAAAGGGATAAAATATATTATGCATTATTATTTACATATATTTTTAATTTTATATTTCATATTTTTTATGGTAACTCGATTGCCTTTTTATATATGTGCCATTATAACTTTATTATAATACTATTAGTTGTATATATATTCGTAAAGTTAAAAATAAATTTATTAAATAAAAAAATAT
>CAZFXQ010000024.1:0-12465 GCA_964523265.1 uncultured Muribaculaceae bacterium
TAAATCATTCATAAATGAAAGTGCTTCTTGTTGTGTATTTATTCCATAATCCTTTGGATTAGGTAAATGATATATAAAACAAGATAATTTTCTTGATGCTGCCACTTTAGAATCAAGTTGCCTTACAGAACCTGCCGCAGCATTTCTTGGATTTGCAAATAAAGGTACATTATCATCTTTTCTTATTCTATTTAATTCTTCAAATGATGTTTTACTCATGTATATTTCACCACGAACCTCAATATCAATATTCTTCTTTAATGAAAGCGGAATATCCTTTATCGTTTTAGCATTATGAGTAATATCTTCACCTGTTATTCCGTCACCTCTAGTTGCTGCTCTTTGAAGCTTTCCATTCTTATATAATAAAGACACTGATAATCCATCAATTTTAAGCTCACACATATACTTAGGATTACTTATTTCTTTTTTTATTCTTTCATCAAATGAAATAATTTCACTTTCATTAAATACATTACTTAAACTAAGCATTGGTTTTTCATGCGCAACCTTTTGAAATTCCGATGCGACAAAACCACCAACCCTTAAAGTTGGCGAATTATCTTTTTTTAAATCTGGATAACTTTCTTCTAAATTAATTAATTCTCTCAAATAATTATCATACTCTTGATCTGTTATTGTTGGGTTATCATATTTATAATAATCTATATTCGCCTTATTTAATATTTCAATTAATTCTTCCATTCTTTCTTCTACATTATTCATCTTATTCACCTATAATAATTATACTAAATAATAATATTTACTTCAATTAAAAAAAAGAAGAAATGATTCTTCTAAAACATATTTTCCATATTATCGGGTATTTTATTTCCCACAACAGCACCTATTATTTTGTTTTTCTGTTCCTCTGATACTTTTTTACCAGTAAGTTCTGATAATTCATCTATTACACTTCTTATTGTATTTTCATCTTTTAAATTACTACCCTTTAATTTCGACGCTAAATCTAATATAGATTTTTTACTAACATTAGTTTTAGCTTCTACCTTATTTAAAAAGTTATCTGTAATACGCATTAATATCACTCCTAAGGTAGTATATGATTTTTTTGCTTTTGTGACACAAAAAAAGATAGCTATATTACAATAGCTATCATATTATTTGATCCTTTATTTACTACTTTAGTAAGCGTTGTTTGAAGTTTATTTCGTATATTATCTGGCATAAGTGATAGTTTCCCTCTTATTCCTTCTTGAACAATATTATCTAAACTACGTCCAAACATTTCACTTTTCCATACACTAGATGGATCTTTTTCATAGTCTTTCATTAGATTATCAATTAGTTCTTTACTTTGCATTTCAGATCCTATTATTGGTTCAAATGTTGATTCAACATCTACTCTTATCATATGAATAGAAGGTGCAACAGCTTTCAATTTAACCCCATAACGAGTTCCTTGTTTTATTATTTCTGGAGTATCTAATTTCATATCATTAATAGTTGGAAAACTTGTTCCATAACCAGTTTGTTTTACCATTTTAATTGCATCTTTAAACTGTAAATATTCTTCTTTTGTTTCTTTTAATTCTTGAAATAATGATAATAGTTTAGCTTTTGAATTAATCTCATCACCTATTATGTTATTTAATACTTCATTATATAATTCATTTGGTGCTTCTAAGTTTATAGTAACTTCTCCTGTTGCAGTATTAACATCTGATAAATAAGCTTTACTTATGTTTTTATCATCACTAAAATGACTTATAATAGTGTTAACATCACGTACTTTATCAACATCTATAACACTTTCTTTTATTTTATCTATATAATCTTTTTTTACATCATGTTTTGGTGATAAACATGCTATCCAATCAGGCATATTTACATTAACACTTAACACAGGAAATTCATATAATGCTTCCTTTAATATATCATATATTTCTTTTTCATTCATATTAAGAACATTAACAGGCATAACAGGTACATTATATTTACTTCTTAAATCATCTTTTATCTTTTCAGTATCTGGATGATTAGGATGTGAAGAATTTAAAACTATTATAAAAGGTTTGCCTATTTCTTTAAGTTCTGTTACTACTTTATCTTCTGCCTCTATATAATTTTTTCTTTCTATTTCACCAATTGAACCATCTGTAGTTACAACAATACCTATTGTTGAATGATCTTTAATTACCTTTTCTGTACCTATTTCAGCAGCTTCAACAAATGGTATTTCTTCATCATACCACGGTGTTCTAACCATTCTAGGCCCATTATCATCCTCATAACCTTTTGCAGCATCAATAACATAACCAACACAATCAATTAGTCTTATACTTGATTTAAAATCATCAAATGTTATAGTCGCAGCATTGGATGGTACAAATTTTGGTTCAATAGTCATTATTGTTTTCCCTTGAGCTGTTTGTGGTATCTCATCCAAACATCTTTTTTTCTCATATTCATCTTCTATATTTGGAACCACCAAATTTTCAATACATTTCTTAATAAATGTTGATTTTCCAGTTCTAACTGCACCTACTACACCCAAATATATATCTCCATTAGTTCTTGAAGAAATGTTTTTTATAATCTCATATTTATCCATATAATCCCTACTTTCTTAATTATCTCATTAAATAATATGAAAAAGTATGTTTAATATGAAAAAATATTTAATTAAAAAAACACTAAATTAATAGTGTTAATCTTTCTTTGTTTTTTTATCATTTTTTTTCAAAATACCATGACTTTCTCTTACTTTATATTCTATTTCTTCTTTTATATCAGGATTATTTCTTAAAAATTCTTTAGCATTTTCTTTGCCTTGACCTATTTTTTCTCCCTTATATGAATACCATGCACCGCTTTTATCAATTATTCCTATTTCTGATGCTAAATCAATGATTTCTCCTTCTCTTGATACACCTTGTCCATACATAATTTCTACATTTGCAACCTTAAATGGTGGTGCTACTTTATTCTTTACAACCTTTACAGTTGTCTTGTTACCAATAACATTATCTCCATTCTTTATTTGTTCACCACGTCTTACATCTAATCTTATACTAGAATAGAATTTAAGTGCTCTACCTCCTGGTGTTGTTTCAGGGTTTCCAAACATAATTCCTACTTTTTCTCTTAATTGATTTATAAATATAGCTATTGTATTTGTTTTATTAATTGTGCCTGATAATTTTCTTAAAGCCTGACTCATAAGTCTTGCTTGAAGACCGACGTGTGAATCACCCATTTCACCTTCAATTTCTGCTTGCGGTACTAAAGCTGCAACAGAATCTATTACAACAATATTTATGGCGTCACTCCTAACTAGCGCCTCACAAATTTCTAGTGCCTGTTCACCAGTATCCGGTTGTGATAGCAATAACTCGTTTATATCAACACCAAGTTTTTTAGCATAAACTGGATCTAATGCATGCTCCGCATCTATAAATGCTGCTCGACCTCCTTCTTTCTGTACCTCCGCTATTGCTTGAAGTGCAAACGTTGTTTTACCAGAAGATTCTGGACCAAATATCTCAATAATTCTTCCTTTTGGAAAACCACCGACACCAAGTGCAATATCAAGTGTCAACGAACCAGATGAACAAACATCCACCTCACTATGATTTTCCTCACCCAATTTCATTACAGAACCTTTTCCAAATTGTTTTTCTATATCTGCTAAAACTTGTTCTAAAGTCTTATCATTATCACTTTTTTTCATTTATTTATGTCCTCCTAATTGTAATACAAATATATTATAGTTTAAATAAAACCAATTTGTCAAGTTTTTTTCGAACAATTGTTTGTAAATATTAAATATTATTAATTTCTTTTATTGATAATCCAGAAATTTCACTTACCTCTTGTTTTGATATTCCCTTTAATAATAGTTTTTTTGCAATTTTAATAGAACTTTCTTTAGAACCCATCTTTAGTCCTTGTTCAATTCCTTGTTCAATTCCTTTTTCTACTCCATGTTCCATGCCTTCATCATATCCTTTTTTATAACCTTTTCTCATTGATGATGCCATTATTGAATTCCTTATTTTTCTTTGCTGTTCTTCATAATCATATATTCCATTTGCTTCTTCTTCTTTTGTTATCTCTACTATCTTATCACTTGCTTTCCTTAACTCTAAATTATCTTTTATTAACATTTCTAACTCTTCATTACTTTCTGCCATCATTATCATTAACTCTCTTTCTAATATACTTAACTTTCCATCACCATTATAATACTTTTCCTTTACATTTGGAAGAATTACATGATAACTTTCTATTCCTAATCCTTCTTCTACTAATCTTTCTTTATCTACCATACTAAACTTTATTACCACTCTTTCGTCCGGTTTATACATATTATAATTATCAAAATTTATTTGTATTACTGTTTTTAAATCATCATATTCTTCTCCTACCTTTGTTATTTCTTCTCTTATTTTACTTATATAACTATAATTTTTATTTATTATTCCATCATATAATAATCTTTATTCATCTCTAAATTTATTACATTTCCTTCTATTTCTATTACTAAATCACTTATTTTTCTTTTTTCATGTATTCCTAACACGCTATGTTCACTATTTTTAAATACTAACCCTTTTTCTATTTTATCTTTTGGTATACTTGTTATATTACTTATTAAATCTATTAAATACCATCTTCCTTCCTTACTTGTTAACACGCTTTTAAATACTTTATCGTATATCATTGGTATTACTTTTACTTTTTCTTTTATATTCATTTAAAACCTCCATTTCTTTCTTGTTATTTGCACTTTATCACATATTTTTTTCTTTTGCAAATCACTCTTTTTTCTATTTTTAAACACATAAAAAGCACAGTTTTTTAGTTTATTTTTATATAAACTTTTAAAACTGTACTTATTTTCTTTCAATTTTATTTAATTAGTATTTTTTTATTTATTTTCGACATTTTCTTCAGTTCCTTTTTCAAATATTATATCTTTATTCATAACATAATATTGAATACCAGAAATTATCGAAAACACTGTTGCTAGAACTAATAAGAAATTTGCTATATCAACATTAAATAACTCAAATGGCAAATTATAACACATTGTAAGTATAATACCAATCATTAAAAATGCCGTTTTAACCTTTCCTGTTTTAATAGCAGCAATAACCTTGCCCTTACTTCCTGCAATCATCTTAATCGTATCAACAACTGTATCTCTAAAAATTATAATAACTGTTACTATTGGTGATACAAATCCTTGGGATGTTAAAATTATTAAACATGAATTAACAAGCATTTTATCGGCAATAGCATCTGTCATCTTTCCAAAATCAGTTACAATGTTCTTCTTTCTTGCAATATAACCATCTAAAAAATCAGTAATTGATGCTAACGCAAAAATACAAGCACCGATAACATATTTTGTATTAACTGCAATTGTTCCAACTAGTATAGTCGGGAAATTAATATTTACCATATAAAATGGAAATAACAATAGTGTAATTAACAACACTGTTAAAAAAATTCTTACCATAGTTAATTTATTAGCTATATTCATACTCTATCACCCCATATATATTCTTAAATATGTAATCAAATCATTATTTTCATCTAAAGGATTAACATACTTTGTTATCACTATATAAACAATTAAAACTACTAGTAGCGCAATAATCAAACCAACAATAATTGGAATTAGTTTTGACTTTGGTTTTTCAGTATATGTATATGGTGATACAATTTTCTCCCTGTCCATTTTCTTTTTTTGAACTGATGCTTTTTCAATTTCCTTAATAGGTATCTTTGATGTTGCATCAAAGAAATATTCATTAAATTCATCAATTATATCTTCTTCATTTAATCCTAAATACTTAGCATAATCACGAATAAAATATTTTAAATAAAAAACGTCTTTAAAAGCTTTTAAATTACCTTCTTCTATATTTTCTATTTGTGAAGCTCTAAGATTAAGATCAGATGCAGCTTCTTCTATACTTACACCTTGTTCTTCTCTTGCAATTTTTAATTTTTCACCAATTTCTTTCAAAAAAACTCACGTCCTTTTATTTATAAATAATCATTTTAATAAGCCACGTTCTGTACTAGTAAACTAGCCGTAAACATTTATCTATGTATTAAACATCCCTTACTCCATTTAATTCTTTCGTAAGAGTTCCCCTACCAATTTTGGGTTTCTTGCTTGTTGGGTTTACCACGTTCCACTCTTTTAGTTTCCTAAAAGCATCGTCACTTTGGCACTTTATACCTAATTTAACCCTATTCAAAAGAACTTAGGCTATTTCGGCGCCGTTAGGATTAATCCTACCAAAGGTTATTTTTTCCCTTTGAACAAACACTACACTCATCTCAGAAGTGTGCAAGCGTGGACTTTCCTCTACTAAATTAATTAGCAGCGTTTACGTAAAAATAATTATTCATCTTTACCATATATATATTTTTCAAGTTGTGATAATCTTCTTAAAATATCAACATTTGTAATTTCCTTTTCACTTTTCTTTACAATATCAATATTAGCTTTTAAATTTCTAAGTTCATGTTTTAAATCAATATTTTGATTTCTAAGCTCTTTATTATCCAATTTTAACTCCTTGATTATGTTAGCAAATTCAACATAATCCTTTATAACTTGATCTAGAAATTTATCTACTTCTTGAAGTCTATAACCTCTTGTATCTATTTTAAATTCTTTTTCAAATATATCTTGAGGAGTAAGAACTACTCTATCACTTAGCATATTATCACCCTTTTCTTATATGATTATCTCAATTTTTTTTCTATTTGTCAATTTACAAGTGTATTACATATTACTTTTTTATCCTTAATATCAAATTAAGATATTTAATTAAGTCATAAGAAGAAACGGAAAAACTAAATGATATAAACCCTATTAAAAAATTATAAAAATTAAATCCAAAAAATATAAAATTAATTATAATACTAAATATTAGTAAAATCCAAACTATATATTTACTTTGTATTTTTAAAGTGTACTTAATTGTATTTCCAAATATATTTAAAATAATCCAGATGAAAATAACCCTAAAACCTAGTGTAATATTCATAAAATAAAATCACCTAATACATTTTATTTATTAAGTGATTTATATATTATTCTTTCTTCTATCATGTTTACTTTATCAATTAACTCATCTATTGAAATCAAAGCTAATAATTTATACATAACTTCCTCCTTTTAATAATATTAACAAATAAAATAAAGTAAATGTTAAAATCGACAAAACTTTATAAATTATTATGTTAAAAGTCTAGTATTTGTAGTATAATTAAGAAGGTGATATTATGCTTAATTACTCTTATACTAAATTTAATAAAAAAGATTCAAATCATGTTAAATTTGGTTATGCAAACAGGGGAATGGGTCTTGAGAATGATATCAACTTATCTAATGATTATTATAAATCGAAAGATTTTGCATATATATACAAAAAACCAACTCCTATTAAATTAGTTAATGTTGACTATAAATTAAAAAAGATTAAAGAAGCATACTTTTTAACACCATCAACAACTGATTATAATGGTATATATAAAGGCAAATATATTGATTTTGAAGCTAAAGAAACAAATAGTAAAACTTCTTTTTCATTATCTAATATCCATGAACATCAAATTAAACATTTAATTGACGTTAAAAATCATGGTGCTATATCATTTTTAATAATAAGATTTAATATCATTGATAAAACATATTTTTTAAGTACCGAACGTTTAGAAGAATTTATTAAAAATAATAAAAGAAAATCAATACCACTTTCTTTTTTTGAAAGTTATGGTACAATAATAAAAGTAAAATATAATCCTAGAGTTGATTATTTACAAGTAATTGATAATTTATACTTTGGAGGTAATTAATATGATGAAAAAAAGGAAAAAAAGTGACTTTAAAAGTAAATTAAAAGATAAAATACTAAGAAAGAAAAAAGGAAAAAAACTAAAAAAAAGTCAAAGCAAAAGAAAAAAGATAATAATTAATTTGATTCTTGTGTTTGTTGTTTTAGGGCTTATTTCAGTTGTAGCATTTTTTAGTTATATTGTTGTTAAAGCTCCTAAATTCAATCCAAACAACTTAAAATTTACACAAATGTCTGAAATATATGATGGTGATGGTAATTTAATAGTTAAAATGGGTAACGAAAACAGAACAGAAATAACATATGATGACTTACCAGAAGTTTTAATAGATGCAATAATTGCAACAGAAGATTCAAAATTCTTTCAACATAACGGGTTTGATCTTGCTAGATTTATTAAAGCAAGTATTGGTCAAGCATTAGGTAAAAATGCTGGTGGTGCTTCTACTCTTACAATGCAAATTGCTAAAAATAATTACACATCTACAGTATCTTCTGGTTTTGAAGGAATAATTAGAAAATTTACAGATATTTATCTTTCGATATTTAAAATAGAAAAAAAATATACGAAAGAAGAAATAATACAATTTTATGTAAATGATTCATATTTAGGTAATGGTGCATATGGTGTTGAACAAGCATCTTTAAATTACTTCGGTAAATCAGTAAGTGATCTTAATTTATCAGAAGCATCATTCATCGCCGGATTGTTCCAATCTCCTAATAGTTATAATCCTTATAATTATCCAGAAAAAGCAGAAGCTAGAAGAAACACTGTATTATATTTGATGCAAAGGCATGGATACATAACAGAAAAAGAAAAAGAAATTGCTAAATCAATACCTATTACATCATTAATAAATACTGTTCAATACAATAATTTTGATACTGAATATCAAGGTTACATAGATACAGTTGTTGATGAACTTGAGGAAAATTATGGTATTAATCCTTACACAACTGCTGTTAAAATATACACATCTATGAATAGATCAAAACAAGACTTTATAAACAAAGTAATGAATGGTGAAGCTTGGAATTGGGAAAACGATAAAGCACAAGCTGGGGTTGTCATGACAGAATCTGCAACAGGTGAAGTACTAGCAGTTGGTGCTGGTAGAAATAAGAATACAGAGCGTTCATATAATTTTGCAACTATGACTAATAAACATATTGGATCTACTGCAAAACCGTTATTTGACTATGGACCTGCGGTTCAGTATTTAGGTTGGGGAACTGTTAATTTCATTGTTGATGAACCTCACACTTATACGGGTGGAAAACCAATGAATAACCATGACGGTAGCTATAAAGGAATGCTTCCAATGTATCAAGCATTAGGTTTATCAAGAAATGTTCCTGCTTTAAAAACATTCCAACAAGTTTCTCGTGAAGCTGGAAATGATAAAATAATTGAATTTGTAACAAGCCTTGGTATAACTCCTGAAATAAAAGATGGTATGATTCATGAAGCTCACAGTATTGGTGCATTTACAGGATCTACAAAAAAAGGAGAATCAAGAACTTCTCCTATGACTATGGCTGGTGCATATCAAGCATTTTCAAATGGCGGTTATTATGTTAAACCTCATACAATAAGAAAGATAATATATAAAGAAAATGGTGAAACAGAAGAAAAGAAATATACTAAAACCCGTGTTATGAAAGATTCAACTGCATACATAATAAATAATGCTCTTCACTGGGCAGCAACAGAAGGACTTGCTAAAACTGCAGCAAATATTGGTGGTGTTGAAACTGCTGCTAAAACCGGAACAACAAATTATAGTGAAGATGATATTAGAAGATTGGGCTTAAGATATAATGCTATTGGTGATTTGTGGGTATGTGGATATACTCCTTCTCAAACTATTACATATTGGTATGGCTATGATAAAATAACTAGCGAATACCACAACACGACTGCTACATGGACAATTCGTGATACATTCTATAGAAATTTAGCAGAAAACTTATTCGATAGAACAGGTGAATCTTTCCCTATTCCATCTAGCGTTGTTAAAGTGGGTGTTGTAAGAGGGTCTATACCACTTAAGTTAGCTAATGAATATACTCCTGCTGATAATGTTGTTTATGGTTATTTTGATGTAGAAAATGTTCCTAAAGAAGAAGATATTAACTATTCAAGTTTACCTAACGTATCTAATTTTTCTGGAAAAATGAATGGTAATAAGGTTACATTAACATGGAGTGGTATTAGTGCTGATTCACTATTTAATGTTTACTTTGAAGATAGTTTTGGTTCTGTTGGTTATGATATATATGTTAAAGATGGTACAAATGGAGCCGAAAATTATATTGCAACAACAACTTCAAATTCATTTACTCATACAACTAATTTAAAAAATCCGGTTTACGTTGTTTATACTGCTTTTGCTAACTATAAAGATAACAAAAGTTCTGGTGTATCATTTAATTTTAACAATACTGCTACAACAACTGTTAGTGATTTTGATGTTAAAGTGACAAATGAAACAATAATACAAAATAGCGGATTTAAAGATAATATTCCGATAATTGTTTTATATAACTCCGTTGATATAACAGATGAATGTAAAATTGAAAAAATATCTGGTAATGTTGATGATACAAAACCAGGTGCTTATAAGTTAGAATATAAAATAACATATGGTGGGAAATCAAAAACTGTATCAAGAATTGTAACAGTTAAAGAAAATACAACAATACATGAAGACCCAATTACCGAACCACCAAATCATAATGAATAAAGAAAACATCCTTAAATTGAGGATGTTTTATTTATTAAACTAGTTATCATTTAACCAATCATACTCATAATACTCTTCTTCGTCTTCTTTTTCTACTTTTTTCTTTATTATTTCATTTGGATTTGTAATACCTTTTTTATTCCACTCAAATAATATCTTATCAATATATCTTAAATTATTACCACCATTAAATACAGCTTCTTTTAAGGCTTCTTTTATTAATTCATCACTTATTCCTTTTTCCAACCAGCTATTTATAATATCATATTCTAGTGGTGATAAAGTTCTTCCGAATTCTGATTCAAAGAGACTAAATAAATCATTTTTATTTTCTTTATCAGCATTTTCATTTAAAAATTTTGAAAAAACTATATCATAAAAAGAACTAATATTAATTTTTTCCTCAAGTATACCAGACTCATTTTTTTCCATTTCAATAGTTAAAATGTTCTTTTCCTTTAGTAGTGATATTGAATCCAATAATTCTTTTTCTGTAAACATCAAATCATTTAAAATCTTTTTATAATCAAATATATCTTTATTTTTAATATTAAGTAAATATACTAAAAGAATCAATGCGTTAACATCTAAATTAGTTTCTTTTGCAAATAATAATACATACTTTGGAATAGTATAATGATTTTCATTATTCATTTGCTCTAATAACTTATCTTTTAACATAATATCACCACCTATTAATACTTACTTGTTAAATACTCCTTTATTTTATCATAATTATTTAATAATTTCCTATTAATTATTCTATTTTCTAAATCATTTATTACTATTTTTATTTTTGATTTATCTTTCAAATTAATAATATTAATCATATCATCAATACTAATATCAATATCAGATGACTTTTTTATCGGTAAATTATCGTATCTATCATATATTATTGCCTCATCTATACCAAGTATTTGAGCTGCAATATAACATACATAATTTCCATAATGGTATAACTCAATATCAGTTATAACACCATTTTCTATAACATTTTTAATCAACTTAATATATTTTAATTCATTATTAGTAAACTCATACTTATCACTATGATTAACCTGTACCCACATCCCAAGTGGATCGTTTGTTTTAACAACATTACTAGGCACATTAATATCTAAATATTTTTCTAATTCCAGTTCTTTAATTAACTTCAAACCGTATAATACATAATTAGACGAAAACAATTTATTTAATTCTTGCTTTTTTCTAAAATATGATAGACTCTCCAATAATGATTTATTGCATATAATGGCATTTTTAAGATCACTGTCAAGCTTAAAATTAAGTTCTGATGCAAATCTTATTGCTCTTAATATTCTAAGAGAATCCTCCTTTATTTTCTTATCAGCATTACCTACTGTCTTAATAATCCTATTTTCTATATCAAGTCTGTTATTTAATATATCTACTATTTTACCTTTTTTATTAATACATAGTGTATTCATAGTAAAATCTCTTCTTTTTAAATCAATTACTAACCTATCAGTATACATTATTTTAGAAGGTTTTCTCGCATCTTTATATTCTAAATCCATTCTATAAGTAGTAATTTCAAAATTAATTTTCTTATATAATAATTTAACTGAACCATACTTTTCATATGGTAATAAAGCATCATTAAATATACTTTTAATTTCTTTAGGAGTAGCATTGGTACATATATCTATATCACCGCTTTTTTTACCTAAAATTTTATCTCTTACATATCCTCCTACAATATATGCTTCGTAACCTTTTTCATCAAATATATTTAATATTTCTATAGCCTTTCCTTCCAAGTTAATCACCTTTTTTATTATAACATTTAAAAAAGAAAAAAACCATTTAATAATGGTCTTTTTACTAAGCATTTACAGCGTCTT
>CAZFXQ010000025.1:0-12375 GCA_964523265.1 uncultured Muribaculaceae bacterium
AACTTTCTGCCGTTTTCTTTAAATCTCCTAATATCATAGCCGATACTTCTTCTGGTGTATATTCTTTACCATTTGCTTTTACTTTTTTATCAGTACCCATTAATCTTTTAATTGATCTTATTGTGTCTGGATTTACTACCATTTGTCTTTTAGCAGCTCCTCCTACTATAATATCTCCATTTTTAAATGCCACAACACTTGGTGTTGTTCTTTCTCCTTCAGGATTAGCTATAACTTTAGCTTCTCCTCCTTCATATACAGATACACAAGAATTTGTTGTACCTAAATCTATTCCTATTGTTTTACTCATATTAATCATCCTTTCTATTTATTAACTTTAACCATTGCTGGTCTTAGTAATTTATCTTTTAGCATATATCCTTTTTGATATACTTCTAAAATTATATCTTTTTCTTTATCTTTAACCTCATCAGTCATAACAGCTTGATGAATATTGGCATCAAACTTTTCCCCTAATGATTTAATTTCTGTTACACCATATTTTTCAAGTATACTAGTAAGTGATGCATAAATCATTTTAACACCACTTAAAAATTTTGACACTTCATCTTCCAAATTATCATCATCCATTTTAATAGCTCTTTCAAAATTATCCAAAACAGGCAATATTTCAAGTATTAAATCCTCATTCGCATACTTAAGCATTTTTGAAACTTCTTCATCTTTTCTTTTTCGATAATTAATTAAATCTGCTTTAGCTCTTAAATAATTTTCTTCATTTTCGTTTGCTTTCTTCTCATACTCTAAAGCTTTATTATTTATTGCTTCTATTTCTTCTTTAGTTATTTCTATTTTTTCTTCTTCTTTTTTCTTTTTTGTTTTATCTATCTTTTCCTTCATTTCTTACCTTTCTATGTTATGTTTTATATAGTCAAGTAATGATACAATTTTTTCATAATCCATTCTTTTTGGCCCTACTATTGCAATAGTACCCTCATCATCTTTTGTTTTGTATTTTGTTTTTATTATTGATACATCATCATCAAATTCATTTTCACGTCCTATATAAACATTTATATTATTATCTTTTTCCTCAATCTTTTTAATCATATCTATATTATCAAATTTATCTAATACTTCTTTTACTTTACCTACATTATCAAATTCCTGATAATCAAGTAACTTAGTCCTACCAGACATATGCATATGATTCTTAAAAGAAAACTCATTAAATGCATTATAAAATGCTTGATATAAAGTTTCATGTGACTTAACATAATTTCCAATTATTGGTTTAATTTCAAACTCCAATTTAGAAGAAACATCACTTAATGGTGTACCCACAAGAAGTTTATTGATAAGTTCAACAACTTTTTTTATTTCACTTGGCATAACCTCATTACCAATCATAATTTCCTTATGCTCAACATGTCCTTTATCTGTTATTACTATTGCTATTATTTTATTATCGCTTATTGGCACAACTTCAACTTGTTTTAATTTATTAACCATAGCATTATTTCCTAAAACAACAGATGTACAATTAGTAATTTCAGAAATTATTTCCATACTTTTTGTAATAACATCAGATAGCATAAGTTCTTTATTATTAAAAATTGTTTGTAATTTTAAAACATCTTCACCAGTCATTTCTTTTGGTTTCATCAAATTATCAACATAATAACGATAACCAGCTTCACTTGGAACCCTACCAGATGATATATGTGTTTTTTCTAAATATCCAATATCTTCCAAATAAGCCATTTCGTTTCTAATAGTAGCTGATGAACACTTTAATATATCACACAAACCACTAGACCCAACCGGATTAGCTGTTTTTATGTATTCTTCAACAATCAGTTTTAATAACTTATTTTGTCTTTCACTTAACAATATTTCACCTTCCTTCTTGTATACTCCTATATTATAATATGTCATTTTAGCAATGTCAATACACAAGTGCTAAAAATTTACATATTTAACAAAAAAAAGTAAGAAAAATTATTTTTTCTTACCCTTATAAATTATACTAATTTAATATATTTGCATTATTATTTAATAAATCCTAATTTATCAAGTCCTACCAAATATAATACTAGTGCTATAATATCAAGTATTAAAAGTACCGATAAAATAATAATTATTGCAGTTTTACCTTTCTTTGGTTCTGAATAATTTAAATCATCACTTGTTATTGTGTTATCAACTATACCATTATTATTTTCAACCGGTTCAGAAACATTATTATTTTCAGGATTTATTGGTTCAGAAGTAGCAACACTATTATTAGTACTTGGTGAAGTTAAAATACTAGTATTATCCATAGCTTGATCAAGCATATTATCTATTTGATTATCTGCAGCTATAGTTGTTTTATCTTCTTTAATTTCTTC
The DNA here is from genome assembly GCA_964523265.1 of uncultured Muribaculaceae bacterium. Taxonomy (GTDB): domain Bacteria; phylum Bacillota_I; class Bacilli_A; order RF39; family UBA660; genus Aphodocola. Next base: position 2,355 of record CAZFXQ010000025.1, read on the forward strand.
AATTTCTTCTAATATTTCATCATTATTTTCCATGAGGCACTCTCCTATCTTTATTTAAGTATACAATAAAAATTACAAATATACAAGTTTACGCTTTATTAACATTAAAAAGATAGGCTTTCACCTATCTTTACAATTAATTTAATAACAATCTTACCCAAATTGTATTAGATGTAGTAGATGTATTACCAACACCTGCGATATCCTTAACACTGTTTTCTTTTAATGTAAGATCAGTAAATCCTACTTTACGTCCTGTTATTTCTACATCTTCAGATATACTATAATAATCATTTGTTCCGCGTGGATCACTATATCTTACGTTTGAAATACCATCAACAGATACATTCTTACCATCGACTGATATAACTTCAGAAATATCACCAAATGGTAATGTAGAAGAACATGAAAGACCTAAAGAAGTTGAATTACCTTTTTTCAATTTTGCAGCAAATAACCAACCTTTTGACTGCCATGAACAACTTACTTTTGAATTAGGTGCATCTACTTTAACTAAAAATTTAGCTTTTGATACATCGTTTGTTACACCATTTAAATCATAAACAATTCCTCTTGGAATAGTAAAGTAATCAGTACCTGGTTTAATACCATGAATTGAAGTTATTTCAAATGTAGCTGAATACAAGTTTGGATTATTTCTACTTGCTGGAATTTCATATGGTAAATATGAAACTGATTCTATCTCATATGAATCATTTAACCCATCTTTCTCATATGGTCTTTCAGATCCATTTGGAGGAGTAAATGCATGTAATACTTGTTCTTCAAGTACTTTTATAGCTTGTGGATTTACTCTTCCGTTTTCATCATAAGTTCCTTCAGGTAATTTTAATCCGACACTAGAAGAACATGTTAACATTATACTTGTTCTAACAGTACTTGGTGAATGAATTGTTACATCAGATCCAGTTACTGAACAAATTGGTTCTTTATCTGAAACTGTTAATGTATCACTAATTAATTCAGCGTTATAATAATTCTCATCAGTTGTAGTCTGAATATTTCTAACAGTGAACCTTGCATAACCTGATTTAACACCTTTAATTGCATAAACATATGTATTAAAATCATCTGCTTTTGTAAAATATGACCTAACAATTTTAACTGTTTCATCATCTGTAGATTCAATACTAACAAAATCTTTTAATTTATCTTCATAATAAGTATCACTACCTGTATTATAACATTTAACAAATAAAAGGGTTTCTCTATCAGTAGTAATTACAGAATCCTCTAGTGAAATACTACATAATTGTTTTTTATTCTTTGTGTTAGCAGTATTAGTGCCACTAACTTCAATAATTTGATTATTAGCTTCAACGTAATATGGAGCTGATAACTTAACATAATATGTATTATTATGCATTTCTTGTGGGTCTTTATATCTTATTACCGTTTCAGTAATATTATTAACCATTTCACCATTTTCAATTATAAATTCATCATTTACAACCTTATTATCTTTATCATAAATATCAATCTTAAACTCAAGGCCAGATTCACTTATTGTTGGATCATTATATGGTATTAAACCAACACCATTTGATGCAGTTTCAATAACGAAATAATTATCAGTTTTAACTTTTAAATAACTATCATATTTTCTATCCGCATAAGTTTTTGGTTTTGTAACATGTGAAGTATATAATGTTGCTTCTCCGTTCTTAGATGGTAAAACTACACAATAATCTTTATCAAATGTCATTGGCGCTTGTTCTTGCCCTTGAACATATTCAGTAAAGAACATTGGTATATCATATACTTTAAATCCAGAGAATTTTTGTTTACCAACATCTATTGATGTACCGTTATATTGTTTACCATTATACTCATAAACTGAATCTGAAACTTTTCTTATATTGTCATACATATTAACATCAGAACTACATTCAGATTTATTTGCAACACTTAAAATATATACAACATCATCAACTCTTCTTATACGAGTTGGAGTATAAAAACCTATCTTTTTAAGAATTTCTTGTTCTCCATCAACTTTATTAAAATATATATTTGGATATTTTCTAGAATAACTTGGATCATATAACTCATCATTTGTTTGTAATGATGAATATGACTTATCCCAACTATTATCATACTTTTCAGTATCTTTAACACTTAAATGTGTGAAATATCTATACTGATAATCAGTATCTATATCATATGCTACATAAAAATATTTTTGATATAATTCTTTATTTACTCCACCAGCCTTAAACAAAGCTGTTTTATCGTTAGAAGGATCCCAAGAATTTTGAACAATCCATGCGCCTTGATGAATTTTTTTATTATTATCATAATATTTAATATCATTATCCCAACCTATAATTGCAACAGATTGAACCCATGTACAATCACTTGGTGAAATATCTCTAACTAAAACATGATTAACTTTTGAATACTTATCATTTGGTGTAGACTTAACTGTAAGTGCAGTCATTTCCTTTTCTTTGTTGTTTACTACAGTATAACCAGCCATACACACAGTTGAAGTTACAGCACCATGAGTACCTATATATTTCTTTATATCATAAACTATATCACTAATTTCTTTTTCTGTATATTCTTCACCATCTGGTTTAGAATAACTTAATTCTTCTAATTCTTTAACATAATAATCCATATATTTAGTTTCAGCAACTATCTCACTATTTGCTAAACCTTTAATATCATAATTTATGCTTGCTGAAGAATTATACTTTTCTTCATCATGTAATGTTAATCCAGAGAATAAACCTCTAATTATACTTTTATTACTGCTTCCTTCACCAACCATACGAATACCTAAATTATTTCTAACAGCATTTACAACACTATCTCTAGAATTTATTCCAATGTATTCATATCCTGCAAAAGGATTATAGTAATTTTTAACATTACCTTGTCTCATTCCTTTATAAAATCCATCATATGCGGTCAAATAATCAAGTTGTTTTTCAGATAAATTGAATGCTTCACCACTCATACCATTACGTTTATTCAAAATATTTGACTCAATTGATGAGTTAATTGAATAAGACCAACTTAAATATTTATTATCTGATTGTTTTGCTTCAGGTAAAGCATTATCATCTCTTAAATCATATCTACTAAAATTAGTAAGTATTGAAGCATGTGCTACAGGAGCAACTCCTTCATTTTTTGAAACGCTTGAATCATCAAATGTTGAACCTAATAAAAAGAAACTATTATTTATTGTTTTATCAGGGATAACACTAGTGTTTGCACTGCTTTTTTCACTCTCAATATAAGCAGCAAACGCAGCGTTATCTTTTTCATCAACTAATTGTGCAACAGCATCTGTTCTATCACAGTAAGAGTCATTTTCATGTATTTTATAGCTTTTGTTTTGATATATTACACTCTTACCATTAACATATAAACAAGCTAAAGATACAGAACCGTCATTATCAAACATAAGTTCACCATTTTTAACACCTGAAATACTAGCAAACTTATCTACTGGATATACGCCACCACTTTCCTTACCATTCATAATTGATTCACCTGATGCTGAATCAATTACATTATGAGCTGATGCTAAAGCTGTTTTTTCTTTAGAGCTTTTAATAATTCTACTAATACTTACCACACCTATAGTAAGTAACATACCTAGTATTACTACGGCCGCAAGTAGCTCTACTAAAGTAAATCCTTTTTTGTTTTTTTGCACTTTTTACATCTACCTTTCCTATAATATTTAAATACTTCTATCCTAGTATTTACAATTCATATTGTAACATTTCTTTATTATTTATACAATACTAATTTAAAAAAAAGTAGAAATTTCTACTTTAATAATTTAATTGCATCATCATAATTGTCTTTTCTTGTAACAAAAGAACCAGATACAACCATATCACAACCAGCATATTTACAAAGTTCAATTGTTTTATCATTAACACCACCATCAACACTAATAACTAAATTTTTGGGTTTTATTTTTTTTATATCTTTTATTTTTTCAATGACATCATCAATAAATTTTTGTCCACCTAATCCAGGATGAACGCTCATAAACAAAACCAAATCAATATCATCTAATATTGGTATTATATTTGAAACATCAGTTTCTGGATTTATCGCAATTCCTACTTTTATTCCTAAACTTTTAACATAATCAATTATGTCATAATTATTAAGTATTTCAATATGAAAAGTTAAATAATCTGGCATTATTTCACAATACTTCTTTACTGTTTTAACACTATTTACCATTAGGTGTATATCAAGTGGTTTATTACTTATTAATTTTATGTCTTTAACAACTTCCAAAGGAAACTTTTTATCTTCAACAAACGCACCATCCATAACATCAATATGAATAAAATCTGCACTTGATAAATTTACTTTTTTAACTGCACTTATTATTCTTTCATACTCACTTAATATTGAAACAGATACTTTCATTTTCTACCTCGTATACTTTCTATTATTTTTTTATAGTTTTCATATCTTGTTTTAGCGATAACACCTTCTTCTAGCATTTTTTTAACATAACATCCATCTTCTTTAATATGAAAACAATCCTTATACTTACAATTATAACCATATTTAAAAATTTCAACAAAATTATCTTTAATATCAAATGCTGTCATACCAATAAAATCAACACTTGAAAACCCTGGTGTATCTGCTATTAAAGAACCATCTATATTAAGTAATTCAACATGTCTTGTTGTATGTTTACCTCTACCCAGTGCCTTTGAAATTTCATTAGTTGGTAAATTCAAATTATTACCTAAATTATTTAGTAAACTGGATTTACCAACTCCTGTTTGTCCTGTTAAAACACTTATTTTATTATTAGTTAACTCTTTTATTTTGTCCAGTTCAGTATTAACAAAAACATCATATCCAATACTTTTGTAATAATCTATATAATAATCTATTTCGTCTGTTTTTTTTAATAAATCATACTTTGTAAAACAAATAACAGGGGTTATATTATTATAAGAAATTATTGTAAGCATCTTATCAAGTAAAAATGAGGAAAAGTCAGGTTCTTTGCAACTTGTTAACACTATGCAATAATCAACATTTGATATTATTGGTCTTATAAGTTCGTTTTTCCTTTCATATATCTTAGTTATTAAAGTACTATCTTCTTCAACTTCAACAATATCACCTACTTTTGGAGTGATATTTAAATACTTAAACTTACCTACACACGAACATTCAATTAATTTATTATTAATATCTACAGTCCATTTATTACTAATTGATTTAATTACTCTTCCTTTCATTACTCACTACTTTCCTCATTAACAACTGGTTTTGTTGTCTTTTTTTCCTCTGTTGTTGTAACAGGTTCTTTTGCAACTGTAACTTTCAAAATATCCCCATTTAATATATCACTATCTGGTTTTGGATTTTGCGCTAAAACTGTACCTTCTACCTTGTCACTTGTTTCCATATATATAATCTTAAGTGTTATACCATATTTTTCACAAAATTCATTAACCCTTGAAATATCCCATTCTTCAGATACCATATCTGGATATTTAGATACTATTTTAGGAATATAAAGGACTATTTCATCTCCTGATGAAACTAGTTCACCTTCTTTAATACTTTGTTCTATTATCTCTTGTCTTTTATCTTCATATTTTTCAGGATCCACAACATCTTTTTCTTCTATTGTAACAACTAGTCCTGATAATTCCAATTTAGCTTTAACATCATATACATTTTGTCCAACATAATTTTCTAATTTAATTTTCTTTGTTCCAGATGAGTAATAAATAGTAATTACTTCTCCTTTTTTTACATATCTATTTTTCTTTGGATCTGTTTCAATTACTAAATCAGTTTCTATTGTATCTGATGCTTTTGGTACTGATTTAATTTTAAAACCAGCTTTTTTTATTATATCTTCAGCTTTTGATATTTCAATAAGTGAAACATCTGGAACTTTTACTTCTTTTTTATTAGTAAATTTTGGTACTAATAATACAACAGATAAAAATCCTACTACAAAAACCATTATAATTCCTATTATTATATATATTTTTTTCTTAGTTTTCTTTTCGCTCAACTCTTCTTCCGTTATTTGTTTTATAACTGGTTTTTCTTCCTTTACTTCATTTTTTTCTTGCTTTATATTATTCATTATTTTTGTTTCTGTAAAATCAGTTTCAGGATACTTAAATATTATTTTTTCTTCATTAATTCTATTCTCATCCAAACAAGTTTTGATATCTTCTGCCATATCTCTTGCATCTTTATATCTATTTTTTGGATTTTTAGCAGTTGCTTTTAAAACAATGTTTTCAACAGATTGTGGTATCACATCATTTAATTGTCTAATACTTGGCATATCATCTTTCATGTGTTTTAAAGCTATTTCAACAGCATTATCACCTCTAAATGGTATTTTGCCAGTTAACATTTCAAACATTAATATACCAAGTGAATATATATCACTTCTGATTGATGAACCTTTACCTGATGCTTGTTCTGGTGGTAAATAATGAACCGAACGCATAACAGAATTAGTTTGAGTAAGATCTGTTGAATTAACTGCAATAGCTATTCCAAAATCAGTAATTTTAACTAGTCCACTTTCTTTTATCATAATGTTTTGTGGTTTTATATCCCTGTGAATAATGTATGAATCATGAGCTGTTGCAAGTGCATCTAATAATTGAAGCATAATATCAATTACTTCAGATAATGTAAGAACTCCTCTTTTTTTAATAAGTTGCTTTAAAGTTTTACCCTCAATATACTCCATTATTATGTAAAAATTACCTTCATCCTCACCAACATCATATATTTCAACTATGTTTGGATGAGATAATGATGATGCTGATAAAGCTTCCCTTTGAAATCTTCTAACAAATTTATCATCGTTTGCCAAATCCCCACGTAATACTTTTACAGCTACCTTTCTATCTAAAATTGTATCATGAGCTAAATAAACATTAGCCATACCACCTTCGCCGATTAATTTTTCGATTTCATATCTATCATTAATCTTTTGACCTTTAGTAATCACTATGCATCACCACTTTCCTTTTCCAAATACGCAATTGAAACATTATCAGTTCCACCCCTTAAATTTGCTTTTCTAATTAGTTTTACTATTCTTTCTTCTATATTTAAATCACTATTTAATACTTTTTCAATTTGCTCTTTTGAAAGCATATTAGTTAATCCATCACTACACAATAATATTGCATCCAATTTATAATCAACATCAAATATATCAATATCAACTGGATTATTAGCTCCTAAAGCACGCATTAAAACATTTTTTCTTGGATGGTTAAGAGCTTCCTCTTCTGTTAATTCACCAGATTCAACTAATAGATTAACTAATGTATGATCTTTTGTTACTTTGTATAATACTTTCTTCTTAAGAACAAAACCTGATGAATCACCTATATTACCAAAAAGCACATAATCATTTGTAACAAGCGCCAAAACAAGTGTTGTACCCATTCCTTTACTTTCTTTAAACTCATCTGTATATTTAAAAATCGCATCATTAAGTTCATTAACTTTTTTTCTTATCCAATTTACAGCTTCTTTTTTACTTCCAATTGTTTCTAATTCTTTAAATTTATCTGTAAGTCCACTAACAACTATATTAGATGCAATTTCTCCAGCTTTATGTCCACCCATTCCATCTGCTACTACCATTAAATACTCACCAGATAAATTTTGAACTATCATAACTGAATCTTCATTATGAGTTCTAACTTTTCCTGTATCAGAAATATAATATGTTTTCATATTATCACGTCCTTTTAACTTTCACTTCTTAATTGGCCACATGCTGCTTTTACATTTGAACCAAATTCTCTTCTTATGGTTGCATTTATATTATTTTTCTTCAATATATCATAAAATTTATCAATAGTTTGTCTATCACTTTTTTTATATTTAATATGTGATGTTTCGTTATATGGAATTAAATTAACATAACAATTAATTCCTTTTAACAATGTCACTAATTCATTTGCACATTTATCACTATCATTAATACCTTTTAATAAAATATATTCAAAAGTAACTCTTCTATTTGTAATACTTATATATTTTTTTATTTCATCAATAATCATCTTAATATTATATACTTTATTAATTGGCATTAAACTACTTCTTATTTCATCATTTGGTGCATGCAAACTTATTGCTAAATTAACACCTAACTTTTCATTAGTAAACTCTCTTATTTTAGGTACTATACCACATGTTGAAACAGTTATGTGTCTTATTCCTATATTAAGACCATAAGGGTCATTTATTATATTAATAAACTTCATAACATTATCATAATTATCAAATGGTTCTCCTATTCCCATTAAAACAACATGACTTATTCTCATCTTTATATCTTTTTCTATTTTAAGTACTTGCATAACAAGTTCTGAAGTTTGTAAATTTCTTTTCTTCTTGAGTCTACCACTTTCACAGAAAGCACACCCCATATTACACCCAACCTCGGTTGAAACACAAACACTAAGACCATAATCATGATGCATTAAAACAGCTTCTATCTTATTATCATCATATAATTTAAACAAATACTTATGAACATCAACGTCACTTTGTTTTAATATTATATCTATGTTTGATAATACAAAATTATTTTTTAAGTAATTGATTAATTCTTTTTTTAAATTAGTCATTTCATCAAAAGATTTAACCCTTTTAACATAAAGCCAATCAAATACTTGTTTAGCTCTAAATTTAGTTTCCCCGATTTCTTCAAAATAATCTTGTAATTCACTTAAAGAGTAATCATATATACTTTTCATAAAACTTCTCCTTAATACTACAATTATATCAAAATATAATAAAAAGGTTAATAACACTATATAAAATTATGAAAATAATATGTAAAATTTACATTATATATACTTAAAAAGAAGAAAATTACTTTTTCTTCTTTGTATATATTATCATACCTATAATTAGTATAATACTAATTCCTCCAATAATAAAGTATTTAACTATATCATCATATGTTTTAGCATTATTTTCAAATTTATTTAATGTTGTTCTTGGTTCAGTTACTATATTAGTAGTAGAACTAGAAGTGCTAATACTAGTAGGTTCTTTATTTAATTTTACAGTATATCTATCCACCTCATTACCATTTAAATCTTTTACTATTAATGTGTTACCATCATATTCTAAATCAATATTGATACTTTTGTCTTTTATTTGTTCAAGATCAAAAGAATCTTCATCTACATTTATTATTTTGTCATCAACATCAAAATCACTCAAATCTATCCTGCTTATATCATAAGTAGCTAAATCTATATCAATATTAATAATTTCTTGTTCGACATCATCGTCTAAAAAAGAAATGTTCATTACTAGTTTATTTTCGTCAACATAATAATTATAATCTTTTTTATTAAGAGCATCAGGTAATATTTTTTCAGTAATCAAATTATTTTTTATTTCATTTAATTCATCACTATGTACATATATAGATTTATCATCTTCATTTATTATGTATTTATCACTTTCTAACTTATCATAAACAATAAATCCTAATTGAACATGTCCTCGACCATGATCTTCATTTTGATAATAATCTACTCCAACTATTCCTGTATCAGTTGCTGTTACTATATTATTTGATATTGTAATCTTATTATTATTATCATAAACAAAATTATTACTCATTTCCTCAGTTATTCCTATATTAGACAAATCAAATTCTTCACCCTTATATAATGGAATGGTAATTTCAAATGAAAAATGACTAGAATAATTAATTATTCTTCTGTAAATATCTATATTATTATTAATGATGCTAGGATAATATAAGTTTTTTATTTCATGTAAATTTATGCAATCGCTTAAGTTCATATTTTTTATTTTAAAACTAAAATTAAGAAATAATCCTTTTAAATTAATTAAATTATCCAAATTAACATAATTTAAATTTGGATTTGACTCTATATAAATTTTTTCTAAATAAACATTAGAACTGAAATCAACACTTTTAAGATTATTATTACTTAAATGAATG
>CAZFXQ010000026.1:0-12260 GCA_964523265.1 uncultured Muribaculaceae bacterium
ATAACAATAATTTATGTAATATGCTAGTTTTTTAATATCACTTAATTCATATAAATAACCATTCTCATTATTTTTAATTAACTCACTAGTACCTGCTTTGTTAGCGCCAATCATAACCATGCCAGATAACATACCCTCTATTGTTATTCTACCGAAGGCTTCACTTTTTGAGCATACAACGCCTAGATGCATTTTTTCTCTAAAACTATTCATATTATCAATAAAACCCGCAAATATTACATACTCATTTAAATTATGTTTTTCAATATATTCTTTTACATCTCGATAGTACTTCCCATTGGGTCTGCCCGCTATATACAATCTTATATTCTTATTATTATATTCATTAATTACTATTTCAATAGCCTTAACAGCCTCTAATTGCCCCTTACCTTCCTGAATTGTTCCCGCTATTAATATATTCAGTATTTTAGTGTTTTTCCACCTTTTATTAGGATTTAAATTATTAATAGGCGGAAAATCATTATACAAGACAGTTACTTTTTTCTTATCTTTAATTTTATCAATATATTTATTACGTAAACTCTTTGATATAAATATTATTTTATCAGTATATAAATTCATATATTTTATAAATTTTTTATCACCAATAATAATCTTTAATTTATGATCCTCATTACCAAACTCTCTTATGTGCCATATATGATAAATATTGCATCTTTTTTTAAGTAGACTTCCTAAAAAGATTGTATAAGTATTAGTATAAACAATTTTTATATTATCTTTTTTTATTTTCTTTTTTAAATAAAAATATGATTTAATTGTCGGAAGTAATTTATAGAAGTTTATTAAAGCATACTTTAATAAACCCTTATCTTTTATAATCATAGGCATTGTCCACTTACAATAATTTAATTTTATTACTTCATAACCTTTTTTCTTTGCATAATCAATCATTGTGCCATCATTACTTGGGAATGCTATTACTGGCTTTACACCATTTAAAGCCAAATAATCAATAATATCCATCATGGAATGGCTAGCACCGTCATTCCTTCCACATTCATGAAATAAAAATAAAACTTTTTTTTCCATAATAATCATTTCCTTTATTTTAAATTACCTACTATAAAATGAATAACAGTTTTTAGATTCATCTTAATATATATTCTATTTCTAATTAAAAAAGCTAATATTGTAAATAAATTAGAATCAAACACTTTATAAGTGCTAGTATATAATTTTGTTTGTTTCGTACTCATTTTATTCATATACTTACTAACTTCCATTAATTGTTTTTTATTACCATTATAATATGCCTTTGCTCTTTTTTTATATGTTAATAATTTTTTTAAAAAGTCTCGCTTATACTCGTTTCCATAATTACGACCCATTCCTTGGTAATTTTCACCATGAATTCTATATGAAAATAACTTTTCATTAGTGTAGATAATTTTACCAAAAAACGATGCTACAATACATAACCACCAATCATGCATGTATATATTATTAATATCAATACTAATATACTTTAAAATCTCCATATTACACATGAGTGCACATCCTTGTGAAACATTCCAAAATGTAATACTTTGAAAATCACTTCTAGTCATGCAAAGGGTTGACAATTTGTTAAAAGAATTATTTATTACATTATCATTTTTATCTATTACATTTGAATCAGAATGTATTAATAATGGGCCTTCAAACTCATTTTTTAAAGCTATATTTACTAAAGTGCTTACTTTATTTTCATGCCACAAATCATCTTGATCACTTAACAAAAAATAATCATAATTCTTATTTTTTATATAATTCATTAGATAAAAAAAATTTTTTGATGGATCATGAAACTTGATATCATCATCAAGTAATTTTATCTTATTCTTATATTTTTTCATATATTTATTTATTATACCAATAGTATTATCTGTCGATCCATCATCATGTATAATAAGCTTCCAATTGTTGTAAGATTGATGAATTATGGATCTTAATTGTTTATCAATATATTTTTCCCCATTATAAGTTGCCATCAAAATTGCAATCTTTTTTTTATTTTTCATCTTTTACCAACTTTCATTCCAATAAATCTTACCATCATATCAAATGGATACCTTATAAGTAAAAAGTATTTTTTATCTTGAAACACTCTTTTCAATACATACAAAGCAAGATTTTTTCCACTTGAAGTAGTACCATAATTATCCAAATAAGAATTACACTTAAAAAAATAACCAGTTAACCTATATCTTTTATATAATTCAATTAACTTATATTTATGAGAATGATAAACTATAGAATTTGCACAATATTTTATCTTATAACCATTAATAATAAGTTTATATGCAATATACATATCTTCACTTATTGGCAAATCTTTACCATCATAATAATTTAATTTTTTAAATGTATTTTTTCTTATTGCGCTTGAAACATCAGAAAAGAAAAAAGTTTTAAGGCCAAACTTTTTTATATCACTTTTTTTCATTACTTTTGATGTACTCGGATAATTGTACTCTCGTATATATTTTTCAAGATTATTATATTTACTTATTTGTCTTGAATAAGTAGCTTCAACTTTACCATCAATTATTGGCTTTACTAACTTTTGTAACCAAGTATCATCTTCTATTACAATATCTTGTGTAATAAAAACTATAATATCTGCATTACTTTTTTTTGCATATTTTTCTCTTGTCAAACTATGAGAAAAATCATTTTTATTAATTAATTCATACTTTATATTTAATCTATCAAGTAGTTTTTTTGTATTATCTTCACTTTCTGTTAAAACGTACCATATTTTATTTATAAAAACTTGCTTTTGCATTAACAATGATTTATGCAAATTTAAAACATACTTTTCAGCATTATATAACGGACATATTATATCTATTTTCATATTTAGCACTTTAATACTTTAGATAAATACTTACCATATGAATTATTTTTCAAATCACTAGCACATTTTTCTAAATCAGAATATGTAATCCAATTATTTATATAAGCAATTTCCTCAGGAGAACAAATCACCCTATCTCCTTGTGTTTCAATTGATTTAATCATCTGACAAGCCTCAAACATACTATCAAAAGTTCCAGTATCAAACCATATATATCCATCATCCAAAGTTTCTGATTTTAATTTATTATTTTCTAAATAGATTCTATTTAAATCAGTTATCTCAAGTTCTCCTCTATTTGATGGTCTTATTTCTTTTGCATATAAACTTACATTTTTAGGATAAAAATATAACCCAGTTATTGCATAATCACTTTTTGGTTTTATCGGTTTTTCCTCAACACTTATAACATTTTTATTATTATCTAGTTCCATAATACCGAACCTTTGTGGATCTTTAACTTTATACCCAAAAATTGTTGAATAATCATTTAGTGCATTAGTTTTAGCGCAAAACATTTTTTCTTCTAATCCCGCACCATAAAAAATATTATCACCAAGTATTAAAGCAGATGTATCATTACCTATAAAACTTTCTCCAATTATTAATGCCTCTGCTAGCCCATTTGGTTTTAATTGAACCTTATAATTTATATTAATCCCAAATTTTTTACCATTACCAAGCAGCTTTTTAAAACTTTCTAAATCTTCTTTTGTTGTTATTATCAATATATCTCTTATTTTTGCTTTCATTAAAGTGTATAATGGATAATAAATCATTGGTTTATCATATACTGGAAGTAACTGTTTACTTATGTGTTTTGTTATCGGATACAACCTTGTTCCAGATCCACCCGCTAATATTATACCTTTCATAACTATACTGCTCCATTTCTTTGTAATACAACTTTAATTGTTTGTAAAATTATCTTTATATCCAACTTTATATTATAATTATTAGAATAAAACTGTTCTAATTCTAATCGCTTATTAAAATCCACATTACTTCTTCCATTAACCTGCCAATAGCCTGTTAACCCAGGTTTAACTTTAACTATATCATCATAATAATATCCCATATCTTCTTTTTCTCTTACTAGATATGGTCGGTTCCCAATAAATGACATATCTCCTTTTAATATATTTATAAATTGAGGCATTTCATCTATAGAGATTTTTCTTAGTAACTTACCAGTTTTTGTCAACCTAGGATCATTAGATAATTTTTTGTTAATTTTATACTCTTTGTTTAACTCTTCATTACTTTTCAATAATTCTTCTAGTTTTTTATCAGCATCAATAACCATTGTTCTAAACTTATATAATTTAAAAGATTTCCCGTTTTTACCTATCCTTTCATGAGTATAAAATATTCTGCCAGAATCATTATTAATGATATTTAATATCTTAACTATAATTATAACTGGTATGAGCAATATGATACCTACCAAACTTACAAATATATCAAATAATCTTTTTATAAAAAAATAAAAATATTTACTTCCCATTTACATTACCTTCTCATAAATATTATATCAAATATACAAAAAAAAACCAATAATTTCATTGATTTTTAAGTATTTTCAAAATATTATTATTAGATAAGTCATTAAACTTATCACTACCAATTATTTTTATAATTTTTTTCTTTATTTTATCAAAATTTCTAATAACATTTGAATCTGGATGATGAACATCTGTTGAAAGAAATGTTACCATATTATTTTTCAACATATACTTAATTAATTTATATGAATCGCTTCCATATTGCTTAATAATACTACCATAATTACATTGAAATAATACATTCTCATTATATAATTTATTCAATTTATGATAATTTTCCTTAAAATATTTATATCTTTCTGGGTGCGCTATAACAGGAATATAACCATTAACTTTTATTTCATGAATATAATCTTCTAACATATTTATTTCATTATTTAATGGTAATTCAATTAATAAGTATTTACTATTATTAATACTCATAATTTTATTATCTTTAATCAAATTAACAATATGATCGTTTATGTATACTTCATTTCCTAAATAAAGATTAACATTAGTATTATTAATACTTAATTCTTTTTTTAAATTATTAAATAAATTAAATTTTAAATTATTATCTGCCATATATTCAGATCCATCAATAAAATGAGGTGTCAAAACGATATCATTAAATCCAACATTTTTCATCTCTAATATTGTTTTTAATGCATCATTTATAGTTTTACAACCATCATCTATTCCATATAATATATGTGAATGTAAATCAATCATAATTTTACTCCGAATAATAATAATTTCCATATTTACTTCTTGATTTTGGAACCTTATTTATAACAATGCCCGCAATATTTGCCTCAACATTCTCAAGTGATTTTTTTGCATTATTTAAATCTTCAACATTTGTTGAACCATATTTACTTACTATAATTACTCTATCAGCTAATTTTGATAAAACAAGTGCATCAGGAAGACCATTAGTAGGTACACTATCCAAAATTATATAATCAAAAATCATTTTTAATTTATTTAAAATTGTTTCAAATTTCTTTGAAGACAACAATTCTGAAGGATTAGGGGGAACAATTCCACGTGTCAGTACATATAAATTTCTAACATCTGTCTTTTGAATATATTCCTCAAATTTTAAACTAGGTGAATACCTAATTATTAAGTTAGATAATCCAAATTTATTTGATAAGTCAAAAACCTTATGCAATCTACCAAGTCTCATATCACAATCAATTAATAAGACTCTTTTTTCATTCTGTGAAAAAGCAACAGATAAATTACTGCTAATAAAACTCTTTCCCTCACCTGGTACAGAACTAGTTAGCATAATAACTTTACTTTTTTCAATATCACTTAATATAAATTCTAAATTAGTCCTTATTGTTCTTATATCCTCACTAATTGTAGACTTTGGTTTACTTTTTACAATTAATTCATCTTTCATAATTATTTCCCCTTATATTCTTGAACAGTGCCAATAACCGGTACTTGAAGTTTTTGTTCTATTTGTTCTTTCGTTTTAACAGTACGATCAAAATAATACATTAAAAACACAACTCCAGATCCTAAAACCAAACCAATAATTATAAATAAAACAAACTGGTTTTTAGCACTCATGTTGCTTGGTTTTTTTGCTAATTCTGCTTTATCTAAAACATTAACATTAGATATGTTATATAAATCAAGTATTTCCTTTGAGAAAACATTTGCTGTCTCATTAGTTATGTCTTTTACTAATTCTTTATCTATACCAGTTACAGTTATTCTAATAAGTTCTGTATCTGCAACCGCGGTTATTCTAATCATATTACTTAATTCCTCATAACTATAATCTAAATTTAAATTGTCTATTACTTGATTTAGTATTCTTTTACTTCTGACTATTTCAGAATAAGTACTTACTAAATTTTTGTTAAGTGATAAATCATTATATGTTAATGCAGAATCATTACTTGTACTACCTACTAATAATATTGTTGTCGATGAGGAATATTTTGGAGTTTGAATAAAAATACCATAAATACAACCCATAAACACAACAATAATCATAATAATTAATATCACTTTAATTTTTTCTTTATAATAATTTATAACTTCTGTTATATCAATAATATCCATACTACCAACCCTCCAAATTATTCTTTTGCACTATCCAAAATACTATCTATTTTATTCTTTACATTATTTAAAACTGTATAATCAGGTTCCATTACATACAAAATAGTATCACCACCGCTGTATGTATAATTTTTTGAATCAAATCCATTTAAATTTGCAACTTCAACATTCCATTTTGGCATATTCTTCATCTGTAATTTTATCATACTTTTAATAAAATAGTCATCAATATTTGTTTCAAAATCTTTTTCCATAACACCCAATATACTACTATATTTAGCTATTATTAGTGGGGAACTTTGTATTTTTTCAATTAAACCTTTAATAATTTCTTCTTGATTTTCACCCCTATGCCTATCACCTTCATCATATGCATAACGTTCCCTTGCAAACGCTAAAGCCATTCTACCATCCATATGTACCATTCCACTTGGTATTAATAAAGTTTTATCAGTATAGGGTATAAATTCTTTTTCTGAATAAACATCTACTCCACCTAATTCATCTATTAATTTAACCAAAGTAGAAAAATTAACCCTTACATAATAATCAATATCAATATCAAGAAGATCTTCAATTGTTTTTATTGACATATCAACACCATAAATTCCAGAATGAGTTAACTTATCTTTAATTCCGGTTGTTCCATGAAGTTGAACATAATAGTCTCTTGGAATCGTAGTTAATAAAACCTTGTTGTCTTTTGGATTTACAGTAATAATTATATTAACATCACTTCTTGATACTCTTGAAATTTCTCCGTATGTATCAATTCCACTTATGTATATTATAAAAGGCTCTTTTGCACTTTTTTTAACTGTTTTTCCAACTTTACGTCTTATCTTTATAGTATAAATCACTTTTGTTTTATAAGAAAAATCCTCGTTATTTTCTTCTAAAATGTAAGTATCACTATCACTTAACAAAACTGCATCAATATTTTTTTTATATAATGCTTCTAATATTGAATCCAATGAATCGTATTTAATATCATTAACCGCTATGTTAAATTTTTCCTTAACAATATCATATTCATCATTTATATATCCAAGATCTTTGTTCTTAATATCACTTAACTTCGTGTATACATTATTATTTAAAACCATAACATAGTAATAATTATACTCATCATTACTTTTTATTTTTCTAATAAAATATATAGTTTTTTTAAAATAATAAGTTCCCAATAAGCTTGTTATAATAATTAAAAAAACTAAAATACAAATTATAATTTTTATTAACTTATTCTTAAGTCGAAAAATTAAAATACTAAAAACTAATAACATAGTAAAAAGCAAAAACGCTACTAATAATACTACATTATTATTTAAAAAGCCAAAATCAGTTAACAAAAACAAGAGGTAACCATATGATAAAAAACTTATAATTATAAACATAATTTTAATCACTTTTTTCATCATTTTACCTCCTCCTATTCTAATTATTGTTCTTCAATTGATCTTCATTTATTGTCATACCATAAACAAATATATAGCAAAGCCAGTATATCCATATCATAAGCATTATTATATTTGATAAGTTACCATAAAACTTTGAATAATTAGCTATATTAGTAACATAAAATGAATACACATAAGTTGAAAAAACCCATATACAAGTAGTAAATAATGCCCCTTTATTCACACTTCTTGAAGGTATTTCAACGTTTGGTGCTACTGTATATATAACTTTTATAACAACAAATATCATAAAGAAAACAAAAGGCCATTTTAAAATGTTATAAACTGTTGAAATATACGGGTTAATGCTCATACTAACACCACTTAAGTATGTAACTAATCTACTACCTATTGTAAGCACTGATATAATGAATATTACCAAAAATATTAGTATAATAAGCATTAAAATTGCTTTTATTCTAGTCCTCAAAAAGTTTCTTTGTCTTCCATGGTAAATTTGTGTAGAAGCAACAACTATCGAATGTGTAGCTTTAGATGCAAGATAAAAAGCAGTTATCATGAATAACAAATCTATTACACCAGCTTTTTGCTCTTCCAATATGCCCAAAATTATATCAGTTACACCTTTAGGTAAATAATGAGAAACAACTAATGTAATCATTTCAAAATTTAATGACAACCTTGATATAATCATAACAATAATACTAAGTAATGGTATTATTGACAAAATCACAAAAAATGATATTTGTCCAGGTAAAATAGACATCAAAGGAAGTGACATTAAATTAACATTTTTTTTGAAAGTACCTTTAATTTTTTCTGTTGAGCTTCTCATTATATCACCTATTTTTTATCATTATTCATTTCCTTATTTGCTCTTATCTCAAGAACCGCTTCATTAATTGCATCATCTATTGTTTTTATATCATCCTCTATCATACTGTAACCAAGTGTTGCACCATAACCATATGGCAACTCACCTAATTCCTTATATAATTTTCTCATATATGAAACAACTTTACTCTTTTCATAACCAACCAAATAAATTAAGTATTCATTTCCATCCGTTCTTATGATATCACTTTGATCTAACTGATTTCTAATTAATACGTTAGCAGCTAGTTTTATTAATTTATCGCCTTCTTCATGCCCATAAACATCATTTACATGTCTCAAATTATTTAAATTAATCACAACAATTGCTTGTGGATAAATTGCGTTATTCTCCCATGATTTAAAATTCTTATTTAAATAATTTCTATTTTTCAAAGAAGTAAGTGGATCAATATATCTTATTGTTTGTTCTCTTTTGCTCATTTTTTTAATTTTAACTTTTTTCTTCATTAATATCCATATGATTAATAAACATGCCATACCTAAAATAATATAAATATATACCCGACTTATTTCTTTTGAATCTTTTAAATAATTTTTCCATGCGACATTATATAATTGTTTATAATTAATAATTTCCATATAAGTAGTAAACAAATCCTCAAATACTAAATTAGTATCATCAACCCTTATCTTATAACCATAATTTAAGTTTTCTTTGTCATTAAAAATTATTCTATAATTTTGAAAATTATCATTACCATACATTTCATATATGTTTTTATCTAACACTATAATGCTGTTTTTATCCACTTTTTTAATTAAAGTTGATACTTTATCATAGGTTTTTATATCTGTTTTTGTCTCATTTTCAATATAAGATGATAATGCACTATTTACAGCGTAAACCTTCATATTTTTTAATGATTTGATTGAATTAATAACAACATCCGTTTTATTTTTGTGCGCTAAAATAACATACTCTTCATCATAAGGAGAAATTGAATTAACATATTCGCCACTCAAATTAGTATAATTATAATAATTAGGTGCAATATCAACATATCCCTTACTTAATGCGTTTGACAAATCCTTGACATTGCGATATTTTTTTATTTCAAATGATGCTTTTGTAACATTACTAAAAGAGTTTAAATAGGTACTATCAAGTCCAATTAACTTATTATTAATGAATCCAGTATATGGAGCATTTTCAATGTAACCAAAAACATATTTTTTACTTAAAAAATCAGCTTGCTGTTTTTCTGATACTGCATTTTCTTTAAGAATTAACGACAACAATGAATCATTATATGTACTTTCTAAATTATTATTTTTATAATTTTCAAACGTTTTATTAACAATACTTTTTAGGTTTTTATCAATGTTATTTGAGGTTTTTAATAAATAAATGTTTTTCATATCAGTTATGTTATATACAATATGCAAATTATTAGATAATATAAAATCTAAATACTCAGTTTTAGGAACTGTAATATAATCTACCTCATCATTTTTAATAGCGTTTTTTAACTCTTCATTTGATTTATATAAGGTATATGTTACTCCATTTTCAGATGATATATAGTAATTGACATTAGCTAAATCATCAGACAAAACACCTATACTTTTATTTATAATATCTCCTGGTTCTATTATCTTTTCACTAACTTTGCTAATCAAAACATAATAATCCTTAAAAACAACCATATCTTTATCAGAAACTTGTGAAGAATCATTTTGTCTTACAATTTCATAGTAAATATCATTTTCCACCAGTTTCTCTGTTGGATCATATGAAATAAGATTAAATGAAAGATTTGTTTCTTCTTCTAATTCTTTTATATAATCAAAAAAAACTCCTTCACCATCTTTACTAAATACCGGTATATCATTTGCAATAGAAACATTAATAACATTTTTTTTGTTATTCTCTATCCATTTTTTTTCATTTAAATTTAATTTAGTATCTACTTTTGAATCTTTGCTAAAACCAATTAAACCAAATAGTATTGCAATTAAAACTAATATTATAATTACAATAAACCATTTTTTATTATTCTTCTTATTCATTCTTACCACCCTCTACAAAAGTAATAACCTCTTTATTTTTGTGTTTATAACCAACTAATGGATATTTTTCTTACACTTCTTTTTCGGTAATCAAGTAAAAATTTATTTAATAATAAGTTTTTTTATTTTCATCAACCAAACCTTAAACTTGATTAGAAATATTATTAATATTATCAAGATTAGAAGAACTACTTACAGTTATATAATATTTTATTAATCTTCCTTTTATTTCAATATCAACACTTTCTACTCCTTCAATTTTTTTTACTTCTGTTTTCATTTTCTTTTGATCAGTTATACTTATTTTATATTTTTCGCTATCTCTCAATCTTACACCATAAACTGAAGATTCTTTGGATGAATAAAACAATACTTTATATAAACCAAGCATAATAACAACAATTGCTAAAACAATAATTACATTTATTATTGTGTCTTTATTTTTTCTAATATATTTTCTAATTTTTGGGATCATCAAATCAACCTCCATATACTAAATATTATACTATAAAATAAATTTATTTTCCATAATATTTTACGAAAATAAAAAAATTAGTAATTAATACTAATTTTACTTATTATTTTTTGTTATTATGAAACCAATCATACCAACAATTACTATTATCATCCCAATTATTATTATGCCAAAACTATTACCACCATCACCTGTTGTTGCCACTTCTTTCGCAATGGAGGCAGTATATAAATACTTATACATATTTATATCTATTTTCTCAACTAGCTTAGCAATGTTATTAGTACTTGTCATTATTTTTCACCTTTATTTATAGAACCATCTAAAAATTTTCTTCTTAAAATATTCATATATGCATAAAGTAATACAAATGTATTGGTTGATGCACTAAGTAAAAGTGATGGATTATAAGATTGAACCATCCCCGCTAGGGCAGTTAATATAACCAAAATAAATAATGACGAATAATTGTGAATATTTGTCTTCTTATAATTTTTAAACATAACAGCTAAACAAATACCTTCACATATCATAACATAATAATAAATCATCTTAACAGATATTCCTGATGAATACATTATAACACCTGCATCACTAAAATTATAACTTATTGGTAAAAATAAATTAATAATTGAAGATACAATCATTACTATATATATATACTTATGAGATTTAAAACTTAAATTTTCACTTTGTCTAGATATATTAAGAATAAATATTATGAATATTGAGAAAAACCAAATATAAAATATATTCATCATTCTTAATATAATATCATTTATTAATTTGTACTTTTCATAATTGCCACCCAAAAATATTCCTATTGTTTCACTAAATAACGTAATAAAATTAATTACAGCAAGTACTGTTAATAATTTACCTTCAGCTGTTTTCTTTCTTTTACTAGAAAAAAGATTAAGCAATAACAATACACAGTAAAACAAACTACATATTGA
>CAZFXQ010000027.1:0-11833 GCA_964523265.1 uncultured Muribaculaceae bacterium
CGGCCATCCGGCCGCGCTTTCGGAGAAAAAACAGCGAGGCCGCGCTGAGCACACAAAATGTTAGATCAAACCGAGTCGGTTTTAAGAGAATATAAAAATAATATTTCTTCGTCACGTTATTCTGTTCATGAACTAATAACACTTGCATCTGTTGTTGAAAAAGAAGGTATATATAAGGATGATAGAAATAAAATAGCATCTGTATTTTATAATCGTTTGAATTCTGGTATGTCACTTGGTAGTGATGTAACGACATATTATGCCTTTAAAATTGATATGGGAACACGTGATTTAACTTATAATGAACTTAATACATATAATCCATATAACACAAGAGGTCCTAAAATGGAAGGTAAATTACCGGTGGGGCCAATTTCTAATTTTTCAAAAGAATCATTTGAAGCTGTTATAAATCCAGATAGTAATGATTATTATTATTTTGTTGCAGACAAAAATGGTAAGACATATTTTACTAAAACTTATGCAGAACATCAAAAAGTAATTAAAGAAATAAAAGATTCTGGAAATTGGATAGAATTTTAAATTATATTGATATTTTTATTATTTAATGATAAAATATTAATGGTAAAAAGGAAGTGATTAGTATGTCATCTACTACTTATTTATTTAATGTAGAAGAAATTAATGAGGCTTTAGTTAAGGAAACTATAAAAGAAGTGTGTGACGCATTAAAAGAAAGAGGATATGATCCAGTAAATCAACTAGTTGGTTATTTAATGAGTGGCGATCCTGGATATATATCAAATCACAAAGAAGCAAGAAATAAGATACTTAAAATAGATAGAAGTAAAATTTTAGAACTATTACTTAAGGAATATTTAAGATAATGAGAATATTGGGTCTTGATTTAGGTACTAAAACATTAGGAATTTCAATAAGTGATAACACAGAGATAATAGCAACAGGTCTTACCACATTAAGATTTGAAGAGAATGATTACAAAAGTATTCTTAAGAGTCTAAAGGAAATAATTGATGAATATAGTGTTAAATTAATTGTTTTAGGATATCCTAAAAACATGAATAACACAGTAGGAGAAGCGGCATTAAGAAGCATTGAATTTAAGAAATTAATTGAAAGTGAATTTAATATTGATGTTACATTACAAGATGAGAGATTATCTTCTGTTACTTCTAATAATGTTTTAATAAGTGCGAATATTTCAAGAAAAAAAAGAAAGCAGAAAGTTGATAGCATTGCATCAACTATAATATTACAAAATTATTTAGATATAAGAAAGGGAATGAAAAATGAATAATTTAAACGAACAAGAAAATACATTTACAATTGTAAATGATGAAGGAAAAGAAATAAAATGTGAAATTTTATTTACTTATGAGGATGAGAAAACTCATAAGAATTATATGGCATATACTGATAACACATTAGATGATGAAGGTAATACAAAAGTTTATGCATCAATATATAATCCTGAAGAGGAAAATCCTGTACTTCTTCCAATTGAAAGTGATGAGGAGTGGAAATTGATTGAGGGAATATTAACATCTTTAACTAGTGGTGAGGAAGAAGAAAACAAAGATTAGTTATTTTAAAATTTTAAAAATTATAAATTTATTAGAATGATTATATTATCATTCTTTTTATTTACACTTTTATACATTTTGTCTAATATTTTGTATTAAAAGATGGACTTTTTATATAATTATATGGTATCATTAATGTGTCTGGTGGAATAAAGTGGTAGATTGTGGGGGATTAATATGCTAATAGGAGAATATCATCATAATATTGATGAAAAATCAAGAATTGTCCTTCCGGCAAAATATAGGGAGGAACTAGGTAATAATTTTATCATTACAAGAGGTCTTGATGGTTGTTTATTCATTTATCCTAATGAGGAGTGGCAAAAGATAATAGAAAAATTAAAAGATTTACCATTTACAAAGAAGGATGCTAGAGCATTTTTAAGATTTTTCTTATCAGGTGCTATCGAGAGTACATTTGATAAGCAAGGACGTGTTTTTATTCCGGGACAGCTTGTAAATTATGCTTCTATTAATAAAGAATGTGTAATTATAGGTGTAAATGAAAGACTTGAAATATGGTCTAAAGAAAAGTACGATGAGTTTTTCTCTTCTAATGAGCAAAATATAACTGATATAGCAGAAGATTTATTCTCTTTAGGAGGTATAAATGAAGCATATTAGTGTCTTATTAGATGAGAGCATAAATGCTTTAAATATTAAAGAAAATGGTATTTATGTCGATTGTACGTTAGGCTATGCAGGTCACTCGAGTGCAATCTTGAAAAGATTAAAAAAGGGAAAATTATATGCTTTTGATCAAGATATTGATGCAATAAAAGCAAGTGGAAACATTTTAAGTAAAATAGGTTCAAATTTTGAAATAATTCAATCTAATTTTGTTAATTTAAAGGAAGAATTATTAAAGAGAAAAGTAAGTGAAGTAGATGGTATTTTATTTGACTTAGGGGTATCTTCTCCTCAGATAGACGATCCTTTAAGGGGGTTTAGTTTCCATAATGATGGTGATCTTGATATGCGTATGGATAAAAATGGCACACTTACTGCTAAAGATGTGGTGAATACTTATTCATATGACAAATTATGTGATATAATTAAAAAGTATGGTGAGGAAAAGTATGCTAGTTTAATTGCAAAAGCGATAGTAACATACAGAAATAAAAAAGAAATAAAAACGACTATGGAACTTTCAAACATTATAAATGATTCTGTTCCATTTAAGTATAAAAAATTAAAAAATCCGTCAAGAAAAACATTTCAAGCAATAAGAATAGAAGTTAATAAAGAACTTGAAATATTACCAAAGGCACTTAATGATGCAATTGATATGCTTAAAGTTGGAGGGATAATTGCAGTAATTACATTTCATTCACTAGAAGATAAAATATGTAAGGATGTTTTTTTAAATCGTTCTAAAGAAAGTAATCTTGCAAAAAATCTCCCTGTTATACCTGACGAATTAAAACCAGAACTTAAAGTCTTAAAAAAAATAAAACCTAGTAAGGAAGAAATAGAAAATAATAAAAGATCACATAGTGCAACATTAAGATGTGCTATAAGAGAAAGGATGAAATAGTATGGCAAGAAGAAGTAGAAGAACAAAATTTGAGAATACGATAACTTTTATTTCAAGTGTTATAGTTATGTTTTTGTTTCTTTCTTTATTTTTCTTTAAGTCACAGTTATCCTCGGTTAACATAGAAGTTGAAAAATTAAAAAAATCAATAGTAAAACAAGAAAAGGTTAATGAGAGTTTAACAATGAAAGTAAACGAGCTTGTATCACTTGAAAATATGCAATTAGTTGCAAATAAGGAAGGTCTGGAGTATAATAATAATAATATTTTAGTTATACAAAAATAGTTACATAAGTAAAAGGTGAAGAAATATGGATAGAAAGATATTAAATAAAAACAAAATTATTTTGGGCAGACTTTTTACATTAATATTCTTTCTTTTTTTTATTGGAATAATTGTAAGATTATTTTATTTATGTATGGCTGATAAGATAGATGGTGTGAATTTAAAAAAGTTTTCAAGTAATAGGAATAAAGCTCATGAAACTTTGTATGCATTAAGAGGAAATATTTATGATGCAAATAATAATGTTTTAGCACAAACTATTAATTCATATACATTAATTGCTTATTTAGATAAAAAAAGAAGTGAAGGTTTTAGTAAGCCACAACACGTTGTTGATAAAGAGATTACAGCAGAAAAATTATCAACTGTACTTGATATGGACAAAGAAGAAATATTAAGTATATTAAATAAAAAAAATGCATACCAAGTAGAATTTGGGGTAAAAGCAAAAGGTCTTACAGAACTACAAAAAGAAGAAATAGAAAAATTAGAATTACCAGGGATAGATTTTATTACAACACATAAAAGATATTATCCTAATAATACTTTTTTATCTTACATAATAGGATATACTAAAAATAATGATGATGGTACGATGTATGGTGAGATGGGTATTGAAAAAGAGTATAATAAGGAATTAAATGGTATAAATGGTTATGTTGAATATGAAAAGGATTTAAATGGTTATAAATTTCCTAATGCTAATGAAATAAGAAAAGAAAAAGTAGATGGTAAAGATATTTATTTAACAATAGATTCAAACATTCAAATGACATTAGAAAATGTTGTTACAAGTTCTATGGCAGAGTCAAATGCCGATTGGATGATAGCTGTTGTTATGGATGCAAAAACAGGTAAAATTTTAGGTAGTGCAACATCACCAACTTTTAATCCAAATATAAGGGATATTACTAATTATTTAAATCCACTTGTTTCGTATACGTATGAACCAGGTTCTATTATGAAAACCTATAGTTATATGGCAACTTTAGAAAATAACCCAGATCTTAATATTGATGGATTAACTTGTAAAACGGGTACATATGAAGTCGGTGATGATATTATTAGAGACTGGAATAGAATAGGATGGGGAGAAATAACTTATTCACAAGGTTATTTACATTCGTCTAACACATGTGCTTCTAGTTTAGTAAAAAACTATTTAACAAAAGAACAATTAAAAAGTTTTTACCAGAAAATGGGTTTTGGAAGTTTAACTGGTATAGATTTACCTAGTGAGTATAAGGGTAAAGTTAATTTTAAATATGAAATTGAAGTTTTAAATGCTGGTTTTGGTCAAGGTATAACAACAACAACTTCACAACAGTTAAGAGCTTTATCATCTCTTGCAAATGATGGTGTACTTTTAAAACCATATGTTGTTGATAGTGTTGTTAATCACGAAACAGGTGAAGTTATATATAAGGCAGAACCTGAAAAAAGTGAAAAACTTGTTTCAACAAATACAATAAATAAAATGAAAGATTTAATGTATTATGTTGTAAATGGTGAAAAAGGGACTTCGACAGGTTATGGCTATAAAATGGATGGTTATGATTTAATTGGTAAAACAAGTACAGCTCAAATTGCTAATGCAAATACTGGAAAATATTATGATGGTGAGTATGATTATATTACTTCATTTGGTGGTATGTTTCCAAAAGATGATCCAGAAGTTATAGTTTATGTTTTATTTCAAAGATCAAAATCAAGTACTGTTTTATATGATGCAGTTAAAACAATTGTTAAAGATACTGCTAAATATTTAAAAATATATGGTGATAATCCAGAGATTAATAAAGAAGTCTTTAAGTATGAAATAGATAATTATTTAAATCAAGAAGTATCAACAGTAAGACAAACTTTAGATTCTAAAGGTGCAAAATATATTGTTTTTGGTAATGGTAATATTGTTGTAGATCAATTTCCAAATAAAGGGGTTACTACTAATACTAAACAAAAAGTATTTATATTTACTAATTCAAATGAAAAAATTATGCCAGATTTATATAATTATTCAAAGAAAGAAGCAATGATTGTGCTTGATAAGTTAAATATTAAATATGATATAAAAGCAGAAGAAATTATTATGGAACAAAGTATAACACCAGGTACAATTATTAATGATGAGCTAGTTATTCTAAATTAATATTAAAGACTATTTTAGTCTTTTTTTTGTCAAAGAATGTCTAATATAATTTTTGCTAATTGACATTTAGGGAGGAATTTATAATATAACAACTAATAAGATAGATGATACTACTAATAAAACAACACTAAATAAGTTTGAAAATAATGCTAAAACATATGATGACATAGTAAAATACTTTATAATAGGTGGTATATCAATACTACTTATCATTGGAATAGTAGTTTATTCAAAGAAGAAAAAATAATTTTTCTTCTTTTTCTTTTAAAATATAAATATTAATGATAAAATATTTAAGAAGGTGATATATGTGAAATCAGGATTTATTGGTATTGTTGGAAGACCAAATGTGGGTAAATCAACATTAATTAATTCATTAATTGGATATAAGATAGCTATTACATCTAATAAGGCTGGAACAACTAGAAATAATATTCAAGGTATTTATACAGATAGTGATAGTCAAATGGTTTTTATTGATACACCAGGTATTCATAAACCAAAACATAAATTAGGTAAATTACTTAATGAAGAGGCTTATTTATCGTTGGATGATGTTGATATTATTCTTTATTTAGTAGATGTAACAGAAGAATTTGGTCGTGGTGATAATTTTGTATTAGAAAAAATAAAAGAAGCTAGAAAAAATACTTTTTTAGTTTTAAATAAAGTAGACAAAATAAAAAAAGATAGTTTGTTTAAAATAATTGATGATTATTCTAAACTGTATGATTTTAAAGAAATTATTCCGATTTCAGCTTTAAAAAAAGATAATATAAAAGATTTAATAAAAACACTTAAAAAATACTTACCTGATGAAGTTATGTATTATTCTGAAAATGATATTACTAATACTAGTATTGAATTTAGAATTTGTGAATTAATAAGAGAGAAAATACTAAAGTTAACTAATGATGAAGTGCCACATAGTGTTACTTGTTTAGTTGAAGAATATATTGAAAAAGATGATAAAGTAATAATTAGTGTAGTAATAATAACTGAACGTGATTCGATTAAAAGCATTATTATAGGAAAGAATGGTAATATGTTAAAAGATATTGGGACTAAAGCAAGATGTGATATTGAAGACATGTTAGGAAAAAAAGTATACTTAAATTTGTTTGTTAAAACAGTAAAAAATTGGAGAGATAAAGAAAAGTATTTAAAAGAGTATGGTTTTAACAATAAAGATGAATAAAAAAAAATATTAGTATCAACATATTAAAGAGGTGATACTAATGACTAAAGATGATGTATGGCGTTTATTTATGATGACAGGTAATATTAATTATTACATAAAATATAAAAAAATGCTTGAAGAAGGCGTGGTAGAACTTGGAGCAAATAAAGATTAATGGGTTTGTTATAAAAGAAACTTCATATGGTGAAACAAGTAAGATATTAACCATTATAACAAAAGAAAAAGGTATTATAAGTGTTATGTCAAAGGGGTCTAAAAGGTTAAAAAGCACTTTAAGATGTGTTAGTGAAAAGTTCAGTTATGCTAATTTTTGTATAAATTATAAAGATAATAAGATGTCTATTTTAACAGGTGGTGATATAATTAATCCACTACTTAATATAAAAAAAGATATATTAAAAATAGCGTATGTTAATTTTATTTGTGAACTTACATATCAAGTATTAAAGCAAAATAATAGTAAAACAATTTATGATATATTTATAAATAGTATATTAAAGATAGAAGAAGGTTTTGATTCTGGTGTAATTACAAATATTTTGGAACTTAAGTATTTAAAATATTTAGGGGTTTCGCCTGTATTTGATGGTTGTGTTGTTTGTGGAAATAATAATGTTGTTACATTATCATCGTATAAAGGTGGGTTCGTATGTAAAGAACATATAGAAAATGAATACATAGTAAGTACTAAGACAATAAAGTTAATAAAGTTATTAGAGTATGTTGATATTTTAATGATAAGTAAAATTGATATTAAGGAAGATATAAAAAAAGAAATAGATGCTTTTATAAATGAATATTATGATAGATATACAGGATTATATTTAAAAAGTAAAGATTTTTTAAAAAAAATAAATATGTATTAAAAAAATATAATATTTGTGATATAATAATTTCGTAAATGTGTGATGACGGGCTTGGAAACCTATCAGCAGTATAATGAAAGTGATTCTTCTAGAATAAATAAGGTGGGACCGTGGATTTATTTCACCCTTATATTTTTCTAGGAGATTTTATTTTTAAATTATTAAAAAAGGATGGTAAAAAATGAAAGATTTGACAATGGAAAAGATAGTTAATTTATGTAAACAATATGGTTTTGTATTTCCTGGGAGCGAAATATATGATGGATTTGCTAATACATGGGATTTTGGACCTGTTGGAGTAGAACTTAAAAATAATATTAAAAGATGTTGGTGGAAAAGATTTGTAAATGAAGATAAGAATACATATGGTATTGATGCTGCAATACTAATGAATCCAAAAGTTTGGGAAGCATCAGGTCACATAGCATCATTTGCAGATCCAAAAATGGATTGTAAGAAGTGCAAAATGCGTTTTAGAGCTGATAATTTAATTGAAGAGTATTCAAATGGTACTATTCAAGCTGAAGGTATGAATAATAATGAATTAGAAAAATATATTAGTGATAATCATATCACTTGTCCTTCTTGTGGTGGATTTGATTGGACTGAAATAAGACAGTTTAATCCAATGTTTAAAACAAGCCGTGGTACTTTAGAAAATAATTCTGATATTGTCTATTTAAGGCCTGAAACTTGTCAAGGAGAGTATGTTAACTTTTTAAATGTAGCTCGTTCTATGAGAGCTAAATTACCTTTTGCAATAGCACAAATTGGTAAGAGTTTTAGAAACGAAATAACACCGGGTAACTTTTTGTTTAGAACGATTGAGTTTGAACAAATGGAACTTCAAAAGTTTTGCAAAGAAGAAGATGGTATGAAATTTTTTGAAGATTATAAGAAAAAAGCGTTAGATTTTATTTTGGATTTAGGGTTAAATAATGAAAAATTAAGATATCATGATCATGAAAAATTAGCTCATTATGCAAAAGCTGCATGTGATATTGAGTATAAGTTTCCGATTGGTTTTGAAGAGTTAAATGGTATTCATCATAGAGGTACTTGGGATTTATCAAGACATAGTGAGTTTTCTGGTAAAAAAATGGAGTATCAGGATCCAGAAACTAATGAAAAGTATATTCCAAATGTAATAGAGTATTCAATTGGTGCAGACAGATTAACACTTGCTATTCTTTGTGAGGCATATTTTGAGGAAACACTAGAAAATGGTGATATAAGGGAAGTAATGAAATTTAAACCAGCCATAGCACCATACAAAGTAGCAATTTTGCCATTAGTAAAAAAGTATCATAGTGAAAAAGCTGATGAAATATATAGTATGTTATCAAAAGAGTTTATGTGTTCATATGATGAAACAGGGTCAATTGGTAAAAGATATAGAAGACAAGATATAGTAGGTACTCCATGGTGTTTAACTGTTGATGATGAAACTTTAAATAATAATACTGTTACACTTAGAAACAGGGACGATATGAGTCAAATAACATTAAAAGTAGAAGATGTTATAGGTTATATTAATGATAGGATAAAATTTTAATATGGCAAAAAAAGCAAGTAGTAAACCTTTAAAAAAACTAAAATATGAATTAAATAAGTGTTATGAATTAAATGATAAAGACAAAATAATAAAAACCATATTAAAAATAATAGAAATATATCCTAATAATTCTTATGGATATATAAAATTAATTGAGTATAAAACTAATAATTTTAGGAAATACATAAAAGATGAAGAATTAAAAGAAGTTAAAGATAATTATGCAAAAGCATATGATCTTTTAAATAAGAATGAAAAAGAATCATATAAAGCTTCTTTTGATGATTATTTATATGATATAAAAGAGGTAAATAATTTATCTAAAATTAAAAAAAATATAATTTCTAAATATTTTATGAAAGAATTATATAATGGTATATTTCAATCTTTAAACATTGGTAAATTATCTAAAAATATGAAAATTAAAAATGTTTATAGTTTAATAAATGGTTTGATTTTTATAATATGTTTTGCATATAATTTGCTTTATAGAAATTTATTTTTAATATTAACAATTCCTCTTGGTATTTTTGGAATTGTTAATGTTTTAACTTATTTTGATAAAAGAATTTTTAGTGGAAAAAGAAGAAATAATGTTGACTTTGAAAAACTCGAAAAAGAAAGATTGAATTTAAAAATTGAAATAAAAAAAACAGATGATAGTATTTTTTTTCATACTAATGAAAAGATTACATCATTAAGTAAAATACCTGAGTCATTTAAGGAAAATTTAACAGATTTAATAAATGATAATGAAGAAGATAAGGCAAAACTAATATTTGATAGTTTTTGTGAAAATAACTATGTTATTTTATCAGCGTTGCTTGATGAATATACTAATTTAAAAATAGAAGATATAAATAATGCAATTAGTAATTATTTAAGAAGTGATATAAAGTTAAATAATAAAAGTAATATATTATATATAAAGAAAATAAAACCATTTAATTATGTTTTAATGATTCTTTTGATAATAATAAGTATTATATCAGTATTTTTGATGATCAAAAATAATTATTTATATCACATAAAACCACTAGTAAGTGCTATTTTATTAGGTTTATTAAAAACTATTATATATAGTGATTACATAGAGGAAAAAATAAGTATTATGAAAATATTTTTTAAGATAACTAAAACATCTTTGTTTTCATCATCTTTAATCTATGATATAATATATATGTCAAATGTAAATAATGGTAATACTAAGTATATGTTACTTGTAATACCATTTACATTTTTGTTTCTTTTTTCTGGTTTTAATATGATTATATCATACATGAAATATAATAAATTATTAAAGAAAATAAGAAAATATTAATCATATAAGGAGATTAAAATGGAAATTAAAAAAAGTATAGTTATAAAGAATTATTTAAGAGATTTAAATGGTTATGAGGTTGCTAAAAATTATGGCAATGGTATTTTAAAAATAAAAAAAGGTAATGAATATAGAATTATCGATTCAGATGGTGAAGATGTAATTTCTACACCATTAAAGGATGTGGTATATGATAATGGTCATTTCATTTGTACTAATATTTATGGTCAAACAGGTGTTATTGATGAATATGGGCAAATAATACAAGGGGTGTGTAATTGTTTTTATAAAATTTTTGATTATAGTAAAAATAGAATTTTGTTATATGATGATATAGATGAAAAATTTGCGAAATTAGATTTAAATTCAACTCATGGAATAGATTCTTTAGATTTTTATAGTGCTGCACTACGTAATGATATGATAGTTGGACTTTCACGCAGGGATGGTAAAGATATTTTTAAAACAATTGGTAACAAAGGGAATGTTAAAGAATATAGTTTTAATAAATGGCCTTATAATAAAAACATTTCATATGATATTTTATTTGATGATGGAATTTTAGTAGAAACAAATAATAATATATTTTTACTTGATAATAATGGTAATGAAGTAAACAAAGTAAGAAAATATGGTAAATTAGAAGAGATTTCATGTTTCAATGGTAAAATTATTCTAAAAAAAGAAAACAAACTTTTCATTGTAAATGAAGATGGTAGTAAAGAAAAATATGTTGGATGTGAATATAGAATTATTGATAATGTACTTATAGTATATAGTAATATAAATGAATATGAGAAGAAGTATATTTACACTAAAAATAAGGAGAAATATATATTTGATTATATAAAATTTAATGATAGTAGGTATTTAAATTTTACAAATGGTATGAAGCATGGTATTTTCGATACGGTAAATGGTAAAATTTTGGTTAAGGATCAGGATAATTATTTGAATAATGTAAAGAATGATATTTGCATAATAGAAGAAAATGGTCTTGTTGGATTTAAGAATTTAAATACCAATTTTGAATTAAAACCAAAGTATAAATTAACAAATGATACATACTCTGCCAACAATTAGTTTTGACTTTGGTCAAATCATCATGGACCTTAGATTTCTCATGTTTAAAATGAGTTATAAGGATTAGGTGAGGTGCCAAATGGGTGCTCCACAGAAAACTGGTTCTGTAAAATGTGATAGGTGTTATCTAAGAAAGAGGGAAACTGTGGTTAATTAATTTTGAAAACTGTCATGTTACAGAAGAAAACAGATTTCTAACTGCAGGTTTCTGAGCATTTAACATGCTCATACATAAAAAGAATATCCTCAAGCAATTTTTATGAGAGCCAC
>CAZFXQ010000028.1:0-11633 GCA_964523265.1 uncultured Muribaculaceae bacterium
GGGATACAAAGGTAAATATACAAAAAACAAGATTGAAGTAACAAATAATTTAATTCAAAGTATAACTTTAAAAAATTCATTATTCTGTTTAAATGAAAACAAAATAGATGAAGAAAAAGAAATATGTAAAAACAAAAAAATGCACACAATAATACCAAGTGTAAGTAATCCAAGCATTAGTGAATTAAAAAAATATATAGAAAAAGGAAATATTATTGTTTATGATATCGATACTTTTAATTATGATAATTTTAATTTAATAATAAATACAATTACTAGCAGAGGGTATGTAATTGATAAATTATCAAGAATAATAAGTGAAGATAATAATTAATTGTAAATTTATGTATAAAAAACTTGGAATAATTAACACTTATGGAGGGATTTATGATATAATAAACACAAAGAATAGGAGAGTGTTTGTTATGTTTAAAAACAAGGTAGGTAGACCAAGTAACGAAACAATAAGAAAAAGAAGAAAATTAAATATAGTATTAATAGTAATAGTATTTGTTGTACTATTGTTGTTAACATATATGTTAACAAATGTTACAACTAATAGATTAAAAGGTGGGGCTCCAACATATTATGGAATTTCTTGTGAGGAGCAAACAGCATGTTATCAAGCCGGATTTAGAAATGGTAATTTATATCAAAGAGTAATAGATAGATATAATAGTGAAAATAATGCAAGTTTATCATATAATGATGTAATAACAGATGAACAGCTTTTATCTATTACGCGTTTGAGTGCTGATGAAGGAAGTATAGATGATGCAACAGGTATAGAAAAGTTAGTCAATTTAGAGGAGTTGTACCTTGAAGATAATAATCTTACATCAATAGGTGTAAGTAGTTTAACTAAATTAGAGACGATAATGTTATCAGGTAATAACTTAAGTGAAATTGATTTAAGATATAATTTTAATTTAATTAAATTAGATTTGTCGTATAACTATGAATTAAAAAATATTAATTTTGGTGATATGTGCAGAATAGAAAAATTAAATTTAGAAAATGTTTATAATTTTGAAAATGTTGATTTAAATTCATGTAACAATTTGGAAAAATTATATGGTGTATATTATCCAAGCATAATTAATAATAACCCGGAAATCTATTATGAATTATCTGAAATGTCTATGATAATACCATTAAGTAAGGGTGATGAATTTGATTTAGCTAATTTAGGAATAACAGATGATATTAGTAATCATATGGACATTGGTGATGAAAATGCATTATCAATTGAAAATAACAAATTAATTGCAAATGATGTTACGGCAAGTAATTTTGAAATTACTGGTGAAAGGGATATAATATTAAATATTATAGTACATGATAATTTAGAAAGTAATAAGTACTATATAGATAATCATAACGGATATATATACATAAATGGTAATGATAACGAAAGTGAAATAATAAATAATATACATACGGAAAATGCGCTGCAAGAGATATTTATGTGTCGTGATTGTGGGTATAATTATAATTTTGAAAATAACAAATTAATTATGCGTATATATCTTGTTGATGATGGAGAGGAAATGTATATTCCACTTAAATCATTTACTATAGGAAGAATAGATTTAAGTAGTTATGAAGTAAATGAAAAAGAAATAACAGTAAATGAGGTATTTAATTATGAAGAAGTGCCACATGATAATGTTGAGTTAGAGTATATTAATAATACGTTAATAGTAAAAGATTTAAATGGTAATGAGGTAGATAGATATACTGTTAATGTAAGAAAAAGTAATGAAACACCTAATAGTAATGATGGTGATGAAATTAATGAAGTAGAAGAAAGTACTACTAATAATATAGCAACAGAAAAAGAAGATATAACAAGTAAGAAAACAACATTAAATAAATTTGAAAATAACGCTAAAACATATGATGATATAGTTAAATACTTTATTATTGGTGGTATAGCAATAATATTAATTGTAAGTATAATAATATATAAGGGTAAGAAAAAATAATTTTTCTTACTCCTTTTTGTAATAATAAATAATTATTTTCATATGATTTGTTAGAAAGGTGCTAAAATTATGATCAATAAACAAAAAATGTGGTTTCTAACATTATTTAGTTTAATTTTAATATTAAGTGTTTACTATATTACAATGCCAAGTGAAATATTAATGACTTCTAAAAATAAGGAAAATAAAACAGAAGAAAAAGTTACAATTACAGAATCAGATTATTTAACCGCTTTGCAAGTAGAAAAAGACGAAGAAAGACAAAGCTTATCAGCAGAATATAATGAAATATTAACCAACAAAGAAGCTACAGTAGAAGAAAAAAACAATGCATATGATGGTCTTAAAAAAATAGATGAATTAAAAGCAAAAGAGGAAGAATTAAAAAATAAAATTAAAAAAGTACATAAAATAGATGCTTTTATCAAAATTGATAATAATGCAGTAAGTGTAACAGTAATAAAAAAAGAACATAATTATTCATTAGCAAACGAAATAATGAGAACTGTACAAGAAGAATTTAAAGATAAAGTATATATTTCGGTTAAATTTGAAAAGTAAGTACTTTTTTTTGTTTTTTTCATAAAATAATATAGAAAATATTAAAATGCCTCTTATTACAGGAAAGTGGGGAAATTATGAAAAAAGCAATACTTACAAAAAGAGAAAAAGAAATTTTTAATTATTTAATTAAAAATATGACAACAAGAGAAATTGCAAATACTTTAAATATTAGTGAAAAAACAGTTAGAAATCATATATCAAATGTAATGCAAAAGCTTGGGGTAAAAGGAAGAGCAAGTGCTGTAATTGAATTAATAAAGTTAAATGAAATAAATTTGTAAAAATCGCATATTAGTGCGATTTTTTTCATATTATTTAAAGGAGGTATATTATGTTAAGAAAGTTTGCATATAATAAAATATTTAGAACAACAGGTATGTTATTATTATTTTTACTTTTGTTAATTTTTCCGGTTTCTAAAAAGTATTCTTTAGAAGATGAAATAACAACCAAAACCGTTAAAACATTATCTAAAAGAGAAATTTATTTGTTAGATAAAGATAATTATGTAGCTAGATATAAGATTAATAGTAAGTATTCGAATGATAAACTAAAATATGCAAAATATCTAATTGAATTATTAATAATTGATGGAAAATATCAAAATGATATACCGAACGGATTTAAAGCTATACTACCAAGTGATATAATAATAAATGATATTAAAATAGAAGATGATTATATTGCTATTGATTTATCTGACGAGTTTTATGATTTAAAGAAGGAATATGAAGAAAAAGCAATTGAATTAATAACATATAATTTAACTACATTAGAAGGAATAAATAGGGTTTATATAAATATAAATAAAGAATTATTAAGTTATTTGCCAAAGTCAAATATTCATTTAAATCAACCATTTACAAGAAATGATGGAATAAATAAGATTATTAATTTAATTAATTACAAAGATGTTAACATGACAACTATTTATTACATAAATAAAAATAAGGATTATTATTATGTACCAGTGACAAGGATAACAAATGATAAAAGAGAAAAAATAAAAATCATAATAGATGAATTAACTTCATCACATATATATGAAAGTAATTTAATGAGTTTTTTAAATTATAATACTAAATTAATAGATTATAAAATAGAAGATAATAAATTATTTCTTAATTTTAATAATTGTATATATGATGATATGAATTCTAAAAACATATTGGAAGAAGTAATATATTCAATAAGTCTTTCTGTAAGAGATAATTATAACGTAGAAGAAGTAGTATTTAGTGTAGATGGCAATGAAATTACAAAAAGTGTGATAAAAAATATTGAATAATTATTATTTTTTTGCTATAATTGACTTGTTCTTTATGAATCAGTCAATGTCCTGCTAGCTCAGCTGGATAGAGCAACGGCCTTCTAAGCCGTGGGTCAAAGGTTCGAATCCTTTGCAGGACGCCATATGAAAATAAACACCTATAATTAGGTGTTTTTATTTTAGAGAAATTTTTAGAATTATGTTTAATATTAAGTAAGGCCACAAAAAACAAGGCTAACATTTGTCTAGTCTTGTTTTACAATTCTTTGAAAAACAACTAATCATTGCCTTTATAGATTGAATTATACTTTGATCTTTAAAATATGTAAAGAAAAATTTTAAAGGTATTGACACTAGGGGGGGGGGTTAATGATATAATAAACACATAAGAATAGGAGAGTGTTTGTTATGTTTAAAAACAAAGTAGGTAGACCCTCTAATGAAGTAATAAAGAAAAGAAGAATATTAAAAGCGTTAGCTTTAAGTATCGTATTTATTGCAATACTGTCACTAACATATACATTGACTAATATAAATACTAAAAGATTAAAAGGTGAATCAGATTATCCAGAATATTTAAATTTGTCATGTGAAGAAGGAACAGCATGTTATCAAGTCGGATTTAGAAATGGTAATTTATATCAAAAAGTAATAGATAGTTATAATGATGAAAATAATGCAAGTTTATCATATGAAGATGTAATAACAGATGAACAGCTTTTATCTATTACGATTCTTTATGCTCCTGGAAGAGACATAGATGATGTAACTGGTATAGAAAGGTTAATTAATTTAAGATATTTAGATTTATCAGATAATAATCTTTCTTCAATAGATTTAAGTAATACAAATTTATCTTATTTATCTTTAGCAGGTAATAACATAACTTCAATAGATTTAAGTAATCTAACAAATTTAGAAGAATTATATTTATCAAATAATAATTTAAGTGAAATAGATTTAGGTAATCTAATATATTTAGAAGAATTAAGATTATCTAATAATAACATAAGTGAAATAAATTTAAGTAATCTAACAAATTTAGAGGACTTAAGATTATCAAATAATAATTTAAGTTCATTAGATTTAAGTAACAATTTAAATATTGAAGATTTATCATTAGATATTGATTTATATAATACTATAGATTATAGTAATCTTAATAATTTGTATCGTTTTAGAAATAATTTAACAATGTTAGTAGGGGAACAAATAGATATTAATAATGTATTAAATATATTTGGTGTTCAAAATAGTGAATTATATGAAGAAGGTGAAATATATACATATAATAATGGTATTATAAGAACAATTAATCAGGGATATTCAGAGCTATGTTTTTATTTTGAAAATAGTAAAAATTACTATATAGAACTTTTTGTGTTTGACCCTATTTTAAGTAACAAGTATGAGATAGATAATGAGAATAAATATATATATGTAGGTAATGAAACAGATGAAGAAATTAGAGAAAATATTATATTAAAATATGAAGGGTTATGCAGTGGAATTGATAGTATAGAAGATATTGAAGAATGTATGTCTTATATTGAAAAATATAAATATTTTTATGGTGTTAAAATAAATAATAGTATTTTAAAATACCAGTTTTATGATGATAAAGAAGATCAAACAATTAAATATAATTTAGGAAGAATAGATTTAAGTAGTTATGAAGTAAATGAAAACGAAATAACAGTAAGTGGAGTATTTAATTATGAAGAAGTGCCACATGATAATGTTGAGTTAGAGTATAGTAATAATACGTTAATAGTAAAAGATTTAAATGGTAATGAGGTAGATAGATATACTGTTAATGTAAGAAAAAGTAATGAAACACCTAATAGTAATGATGGTGATGAAATTAATGAAGTAGAAGAAAGTACTACTAATAATATAGCAACAGAAAAAGAAGATATAACAAGTAAGAAAACAACATTAAATAAATTTGAAAATAACGCTAAAACATATGATGATATAGTTAAATACTTTATTATTGGTGGTATAGCAATAGTACTAATTATAGGTGTAATAATATATACAAAGAAGAAATAATTGATATTTTAATAAAAATAAACTATAATGTTAATCGTTATAGTTTTTTTCTTGAAAGAAGGTTTTTTATGAAGACAGATGATTTTAATTATGATTTACCAAATGAGCTTATTGCACAAACTCCACTTAAAAAAAGAGATTCTTCAAGAATGATGATCCTAGATAAAAATACAGGTGAATATAAAGATTCTAATTTTATTAATTTTATTGATTATCTAAATGCAGGAGATACGCTTGTATTAAATGATACAAAAGTTTTACCTGCAAGATTGATTGGAGAAAAAAAAGATACAAAAGCAGTTGTTGAAGTATTGATGCTAAAAGATGAAGGAAATAATGTGTGGGAATGTTTAACAAAACCTGCGAAAAGAGTAAAACTAGGTACAGTAATTAATTTTTCTGATAAATTATCATGTAAGTGTATTGATGTTGGTGAAGAGGGAATAAGAAAATATGAATTTATATATAATGGAATACTACTTGAAATATTAGATAAATTAGGACAAATGCCTCTTCCTCCATACATAACAAAAAAATTGGATGATAAAAATAGATATCAAACTGTTTATGCTAAAAATATAGGGTCAGCAGCAGCACCAACAGCAGGGCTTCATTTTACTAAAGAATATTTAAAAAAAATTATGGACAAAGGAGTAAATATTGTATATGTTACACTTCATGTTGGACTAGGGACATTTAGACCTGTAAATGTGGATGATATAACAAAACATGATATGCATGAAGAGTATTATGTTTTTTCAAAAGATGTAGCAGATTTATTAAATAAAACGAAAAAAGCTGGTAATAAAATAATAGCAGTAGGTACAACATCAACAAGAGTTTTAGAAACTGTTTGCGATGAAAATGGATATTTTCGTGAAAAAACAGGAACCACTAAAATATTTATTTATCCAGGTTATAAATTTAAAGCAATTGATGCATTATTAACTAATTTTCATTTACCAAAGTCAACACTTATAATGCTTATAAGTGCACTCGCTGGAAAAGAAAATGTTTTAAATGCATATAAACATGCAGTTGACGAAAAGTATCGATTCTTTTCATTTGGTGATTGTATGTTCATTAAATAGGAGGATATATGGGGAAAATTAAGTATGAATTAATAAAAAATAATAATAATGATCAAAATGTTAGATTAGGTAAATTAATAACAAATCATGGTACATTTGAAACACCTATGTTTATGCCTGTGGGTACACTTGCTAATGTAAAAACACTTATGCCAGAGGAGTTAAAAGCATGTAATAGTGCAGTTGTACTTTCTAATACTTATCACTTATGGTTAAGACCAGGAGAGGATATTGTAAATAAAGCAGGTGGGTTAAATAAATTTATGAATTATAATGGTCCAACACTTACGGATTCAGGTGGATATCAAGTATTTTCTTTAGCTAAGACTAAAGATATTAGTGAAGAAGGAGTAATATTTAAAAGTCATATTGATGGTAAAAAACTTTTTTTAAGTCCAGAAAAATCCATTGAAATACAAAATAAATTAGATAGTGATATAGCTATGAGTTTTGATGAATGTCCTGCAGCAAGCGCATCACATGAATATCTTGAAAATAGTATTAAAAGAACTTTAAGATGGGCTAAAAGAGGTAAAGATGCACATAATAATCCAAATCAATCATTATTTGGTATTGTCCAAGGTGGACCTTATGAAGATTTAAGAAGTTATTCTGCAAAAGAAACGGTTAAATTAGATTTTGATGGCTATTCTGTGGGGGGTGTTGCAAATGACGGTGAATCAAAAGAAGATATGTATAAAGCGATAGAATATAGTACACCGTATTTACCAATTGATAAGCCAAGATATTTAATGGGGGTTGGAGAACCAATAGATATTTTGGAAGGTGTATCACGAGGTATTGATATGTTTGATTGTGTTCTTCCAACAAGGATTGCAAGACATGGTAATTGTTTTACAAAAAACGGACGAATTAATATTAGGAATTCTAAATATAAGGAGGATTTTACACCAATAGAAACTGATTGTGATTGTTATGCATGCCGTAATTTTACAAAAGCATACATCAGACATTTAGTTGTATCAAACGAAACAAATGGTGGAAGGCTTCTTTCTATTCATAATATTAGATTTTTAATAAAATTAACTGAAGATATAAGAAATTCAATAAGAAAAGATAACTTTGAAGAATTTAAGAAAAAATTTATTAGTAACTATAAAAACATAAAAAGTTAATTTTTATGTTTTTTTAATATTTAGTTTGATTTTATTGACTAATTATATACAAAAATGTTAAGATGAAGAAGATAATACAAGGAGGTATGGATGTAGTGAATAGTGATACTAATAGGCAGTATAATTCAAATAAAAATAATTTGAACAGGAATTTAATATTTATAATTTTTAGTGTGTTAGGCATTGGTATTATATTTTTATTATTATTTTTAATAATAATTATTCCAAGTGGTAATAATTCCAAAAGTAATAAATCTAGAACTATTATGATATATATGGTTGGAGCAGATTTAGAATCAAAAAATAAAATTGCAACAGGTAATTTAAGTGGAATTAATTACAACCTAATGGATATTGATAATGTTAATGTCGTTTTAATGGCAGGTGGTGCAAAATTTTGGTATAATGACTATATTTCCAAAAGTGAAACATCAATATACGAATTAGGACAAGGTGGTTTTGAAAAAGTACTTCAAAACGATTTGAAAAACATGGGTACTTCAGATACGTTTTTAGAATTTTTAAATTATTCATATAATAATTATAAAACAGATGAATATGATCTTATAATATGGGATCATGGCGGTGGTCTTGATGGAAGTAATTATGATGAACTTTATGATGATGATAATTTAGAATTATTAGAATTTAAGCAGGCTCTTAGTAAATCTCCATTTAATAGCAGTAATAAGCTAGAAACGGTTATATTTAGAACATGTTTAAATGGTATGATTGAAGTTGCAAATATCTTTAAAGATTATGCTGACTATATGGTTTCCTCTGAAGAGGTTTCTTATGGATATTATTCGGATGGTGTTCTTAATTTTATTAATGATATAAAAAAAGATATTGATGGATATAAAAACTTTATAAGAAGTATGGCAAATAATGATGAATTTTTATATACAACTTATTCAATAGTAGATTTATCTAGGATTGATGGTTTAAATAATTCAATTAATGATTTTTTCAAGAGTATAGATGTTAATAAAAATTATGTTGATTTATCAAGAGTAAGAACAAACTTATTTCAATATGGATATACTGAACAGGAAATACCTGACTATGATAGTGTGGATTTGTATAATTTAGTTAAGGAATTAAGTTATTTGTCAAAACAAAAAGCAGAAAAAGTTTTAAAAGGATTTGAAGAAGCAGTTATATATAGTTGGTCAACTGATTCAAAATCACAAGGTCTTAGTATATATTTTCCATTCAACGGTAGAGACCCTGTTAAAAAGAAATTTTTAAATGTTTATGGCAAGATATCTGAACTTAATGATTATAAAGATTTTATTACAAATTTTTATAACACACAGTTACTTGCGTCATCTGATTTTAGTTTTGATAATAATAATGTTAGTTTTGTTAAAAAAGATAATAATTCTTCAGATTTTACACTTGAACTTACTGATGAGCAATTAAATGGTTATGTTAATGCTGAATATTTTATATATCGAAAAGTCGAAAATGATTATTATAAGTTAATATATAAATCATCAAATGCTAATTTAGAGGGTAATACTTTAAAAGCTAATATTAAAGACAGACTAATATATATGTATGATGATGAAGATCAATCAGATTTTACTTTGTTTGAAGTTGAAGATAGTAAAAAATATATTAAGTATTTTTCATATGGAGTTTTGGAATCATTTGATAGTGAAACGCTTCATTTTGAATCGGAAACAGTAATTATATATTTTGCGTATGACAAAAAGAGTAAGGAAGTTAAAATAACTAATGTGGTGCGTAATAATGAAAATGGTAAAGTTAATAATGTTATGTTAAATTTGAAAGATTATAATCAGATATCTATCGCACCATATAATATATATCGTGTTTTAGATAAGAATGGTAATTTTAATGAAAATTGGCAGGATGATAAAAAGCCACTTAATATTCTTACGTATGACATTGATAAAACAAAGTTTGGTATAAAAAAATAAGTGATAGTGATGAATATTATTGTGTATTTAGAATATGGGATTCTAGTAATAATTATCATTACTCAAAAATGATTAAGATGAATTAATATAAGGAGTGATTTGTTATGAATAATGAAAATAATAATTTTAATCAAAATAATGGTTTTCTACCTAATGATGAGGGAGTAAATAATAATTTAGATAACACACTTAATATTAAACCTGATGTTAATATTAGTGATGCTTTAAATAATAACCAAGTACAAAGTAATAATACAAATGCATCAACTGTTGATAATAAGGAAGTATTAAATAGTGATGATTTACAAAGTAGTACAGTAAATAATGGTTCTTCCATACAGGATAATAATAATTTGCCATTAAATGAAACTTCACA
The DNA here is from genome assembly GCA_964523265.1 of uncultured Muribaculaceae bacterium. Classification (GTDB taxonomy): domain Bacteria; phylum Bacillota_I; class Bacilli_A; order RF39; family UBA660; genus Aphodocola. The sequence goes on from CAZFXQ010000028.1 coordinate 10,430, forward strand.
AAATGATACTGTTATTTCAAACCAAAATGTTGTGACACAAGATAATAGTAATGTGGTTAACACGGCACAAGCAGTATTACAACCTGAAAGTAACATTAATTCAAATCCACTACCAGAAAGTAATATAGCTACACAAAATAAGAAAAGTAGTACCACAACAATACTATTTATAATATTAGGCATTGTAATATTTTTAATAATTGCTTTTTTAGGTTGTGTGTTGCTATATAAAATATTTAAAGGTAGCAGTGATAATCCACCAGTTATAAACAGGACTACTGAATATGAATCAACCAAAGAAAACACAACAACAAGATCTACAACAAAAGGTTCTAATATATATGATACTTTTGAGTATAATGGATTTACATTTAATAAAGAATCAGGGTATATATATAGTACGTATATTAATAATGGAAAAGAATTTTTGAAAATTAGTAACTTAGATATTTTAATTCTTATTATTCCACTTAATGGTAGTTTTAGTAATTTTAAATCAACTGATTTAACTAGTCAGCTAACTAATAGTACAATGACAGCAAGCAATAGAAAGCTTAATACATATGAAGGAATTGAAATGACAACATATGAGGTATCATATAATAGTACAGGTGAGAAATTATTAACAGCATATTCTAATTATCCTAATAATGATTTTACAATGTGCATAACCGTAGAAAACTTAAGTGGTGAAATTGATTATGATGATATGAAAAAAGTTGCAACGATATTAAATAATTCAAGCTTTAATGGTGATCCTTCAAAGTTCTCAAATGATACAGTAGTAAAATAAAAGACATTAGTTGTCTTTTTTTTCTTTTTTATTAAATAAATTTGCAATAATACTAAATATTAATAAAATTATATAGTATACTAGTGATTGTAATTTAAAATTTTTAAATAGAAAAACTGATAAAAAAAATGATATTAAAAGAAAAGGAGTATAATACAAAATGCCATTTATATAGAATTTTTTGTTGCTATTTTTACCATATTTATAGGATCCAATAAATATGGATATAATACCAATTAAGTAAATAAATATGTTCTTTAACTTATCATCAACTATGTTAAAATAATACAAAATAGTAAGAATAAATGTTAATGAAAGTAAGCAAACTGTAGTATATAGTAAAGAAATAATATATTTTTTCATTTTATCGCCTCTAATAATATATATTAAATTGAATATAAAATATGAATA
>CAZFXQ010000029.1:0-682 GCA_964523265.1 uncultured Muribaculaceae bacterium
TCTTTTTACCTATTACAATATTATCATAAAATTTAATATTTAAAAAAAAGTGAACACATCTTACACAAAATAGTGAAAAAATTCTAATAATATCTAATCTTTTATCTCTTATTCTTCCCTTATACATGATTACTTCTCCAACAATTTATATTATTTTCTTTTCATTATTTTAATTATAACATAAAAAGTAGGATTTTTCCTACTTTGTATTTTTAGTTTTAACTTTTCCCTTGATCTTCTTCATATCAGCATACTTAAATCTTTTAATAAACTCATCATCTACTTTTACTGAATATAATTCTTTTTCCATTTTATTATTTTCAATCTCACTTGCAAAATAGTCATAAGCTTTTTCCATATTTTCATATTTATTAAATTTCCTATCATACAATAATTCATAATTATCATTATATAACTCTAATCTACATTCATACTTTAATTTATTTATATCAACTAGCTTACCATTAATTACAAATTTTTTCCCAGTTCTTCTTATATCATCAAAAATAAATGGTACAATAATCTCTCCCCAATTATCAATTATTCCACACTTATCATTTTTTTTAGCAATTGCATAGCCATTATAAAAATTAGAAACATCATGACAATCAATATTTATTATACTATTATCCCAAAAACTATATAATTTGCTATCTTTATCATTTGAAAATAATAAAGTTTC
>CAZFXQ010000029.1:738-4393 GCA_964523265.1 uncultured Muribaculaceae bacterium
TATTGTCTTTAATTTCTTTTAATGCTTCAGGTGTAAGAAAGCATGTATAATCCTTTTTTATGTTTGCAAAAACAATATTATCATCATATTTCATAAGGAAATTATCATTTCCTAAATATTCAATTGTATCATATGAAGGATTAATAACAAAATCAAGTGTTTTACTATTAATAACTCCATACTTACCATTTTGTTTAAATATAATATAATGGTTATCTTTATATGATAAATTAATATCATCAAACACATACTTTGAAAAATTAGTATCTGGTGTATATTTTAAACAACTACTAAACGGATTATTTTTTACACGCACAACATACTTAGTATTAAGATCATTATATTTATAGTAAATAATTAAATTATCTACTATAACATAATTATTATATTTAGTATCAATTTGTTCTTTAGATCCATCTTCTTTTGTTAAGAATAATTTACAATTTTTTCGAATAAGAACACTTTTATCTATTAAGTCAAACTTTTCTAATTTTTTTGTTTTTCTTACTTTATTAATTATCTTACCATCACTATTAATAAAATATATGTTTTTATTTGTATGTACTTTAACATAATCTTCTTCTATAGAATAATCTCTTACTTTTTCATTTTTATTAAAATCATAACTTAAATATCCATACTTACCATTATAAAATGTAAAATAATTATTATCTAAAGCAACAACAGAATTTTTAAATAAATTTGCATACCCATAATCCCAAAATGCCTGTCTTGTGTTACCTTTATCATCTAATAAAAAATATTCGCTAACAAACTTAGCTAAAATATTACTATCACTATATTGAACAAATGAAAAGCTTCCATAATCTTCCAATAATCTATTACCATTTTTATCATAAAGATATATACTACTTTTGTTTTTACATATAAACACTTCACCAGTAAATAAAATTTTATGATACTTACAATCAATTATTATATTACCGTTTGAATCCATTACTCCATGGTAGAATATATCATTACTTTTTGCAATAGTTGTATATTCATCATTTATAAGATTAATTATAGTATACTCACTTAAATCAACATCACCTTTTACATTTACTTTTTTTGTTACTTTCATTTTAATTTTCTCCTTTTTCTAATGTAACAGCTGATAATTATTATACATATATAATTTATAATGTAAAGAAAAAACGTAAGAAGTCTTACGTTATATTTCAACTATTCTTAAGTAGTTAGTAGATTTTGCTTTACCAAGTGGAAAACCACCTGTTATTGCTATTAAATCACCCTTTTTTAAATTAAATTCATATATTGCTATATCCTTTACATACTCAACTATTTCATCTGTTGTTTTAAGTATTTTTGTAACTAATGGTTTAACACCAAAATTAAGTGCTACTTTCTCTGCTATATGACTTGTCGGGCAACAAGCAAGTATCATGCAATTAGGTCTTAAATTACTTATTTTACGTGCTGTATATCCTGTCATAGTTGTTGTTACAATAAGTTTTATATCAGTATAAGTAGTAGAATCAACAACCAACTTTGATATAGTATCAGATATATCTTTTATACCTTTATATTTAAAATGTTTAGTATAATCTATCGTTGACTCTACTTCACTACATATACGATTCATATACTTAACAGATTCAATAGGATACTTACCAACAGTAGTCTCACCAGATAACATAACACAATCTGTACCATCTAAAACTGCATTTGCAATATCAGATACCTCTGCTCTTGTTGGCCTTGGACTTGTATACATTGATGCTAACATTTCTGTTGCAACAATTGCAAATTTTCCTTTTTCACGACATTTTCTAATTATTTCTTTTTGAATGGTTGGAAGCATTTCCATAGGAAGTTCAACACCTAAATCACCACGAGCCACCATAATACCATCAGATTCATCAATTATTTCATCAATATTTTCAATTCCCATTTTACTTTCTATTTTTGAAATAATACGCGCATCTCCTTTAGCTTCTAATATTATTTTCTTCGCTTTTTTTACATCTTTTTTAGAATTAACAAATGAAAGAGCAAGATAATCACAAGAGTGTTTAGCTGCAAAAACAATATCTTTTCTATCATTATTACTAATAAATGGTAAATTAAGATTTATTCCGGGTACATTAATTGTTTTATGTGATTTTATTTCTCCATCATTTAATGCTTTTAATGTTATATAATCTTTTTCTTTTTCAATAACCTTTAAATCAAGTAAAGCATTATCTATTAAAACATGACAACCAACAGTTATAGAATCAATTGCGTTTTTATGGTTAACAGTAAATCCTGTTTTATCCCCTAAATAATCTTTCTTAAATATTTTTATTGTTTCTCCTTCATTAATAAAAATACCACCATCTTTAAAATTACCTGTTCTAAATTCAGGACCCTTTGTATCATACATAACAGCAACATATTCACCAGTTTCTTTTCTTACTTTTCTTACTGTGTTAATTATTTTCTTACATTCTTCATAACTAGCGTGTGACAAATTAATACGTGCACAATTCATTCCATTTAATACAAGATCCTTCATTACATCAAATGATTCACTTGCTGGTCCAATACTACATATTATTTTTGTCTTTTTCATATTTACCTCCTATATATATTATTTAATATGGTGTTTTTTATTTCTTTAAATAAAACTATTTTTTTGGTATCCCATATCTTGCAAGATAACCATTTTTATAATTAATATCACTTGTTACATCTTTTATAACCCAACTAGGTGTTTTAAATTTATTGCTTTCGTTTTTATTAGCAAATTCAATTTCTAAATATGCTAATCCATCTAGTTCATTATGAAATATATCAATTGCAAGTAATTGTCCTTTATCATAAAATTGATATCTTGTTTTGTGTATTGTGATTCCCTCTTTTTTCTTCATCAAGTTATCATATTCTTCTTTTGTTATATCAATATTGGCTTCATTTCTTACTAAACCATCACTTGTCATATTATTTTTTATTGTAAATTCATAAGACTTTCCATTATTGTATTCTCTTACTCTCATCTCCGGGGAAAAACTTATGTAAGTCTGTTTTATTTCATACACATTAACATTTTCATCATTTAAATTATACGGAATATTATCTTTATCTATTAACCACTTTTTTTCTATTTCTTTTTCATCTTTTAATAATTCTTTAATTCTTTTATCATATTTTATTTTTTCATATACATCAGAAAAGATAAAACTTGTTATAAACAAAATATTAATAATTGATACAATTATTAATATTATTACACATATTATTCCTTTCGTTATTTATTTAAAAACATATAATAGTATTCTTCGTAAGTAATATTATTTTCATATATATATTTTGCAATATCTTTACCTACATAACGATAATGCCACGCTTCATATTTATATCCTGTTATACTTTCTTTATCCTTTGGATATCTTTCAATAAAACCATATTTATATGCATTTTCTTTAACCCAATCGTATTCTTTAGAATTAGCAAATATATTACTATTTTTTGATGCTATATCAACAACAAGTCCTGTTTGATGTTCAGAAAAACCGGGTTTTGCAGCATAATTTAATGCATAAGCTTCCCCATATATAATTCTATAATCATTAAATATTTTTTCTTGATCTTCATAGCTTCTATAAGTTGAATTTGCTAAAATATATAAACCCTCATTTAATGCGTCTTC
>CAZFXQ010000029.1:4403-11400 GCA_964523265.1 uncultured Muribaculaceae bacterium
GACGAGAACAAGCGCATTCCCTTCTCGAACATGATCTATTTCGGCGACGGGGAGACGGACGTCCCCTCGATGAAGGTCGTGAACATGTTCGGCGGCAACGCTTAATGCGTCTTCAGCCATTTTTTCAAATGCATCTGCCGCTACATCTGCAGCTTCTTGTGACTCATAACTTGCCCAATATTTTTTATCTATTAATCTTAAATTTTCTGGTTTATACTCTTTTGTTACTGCTGAATATTTATTAACTAAAATAGTATCTTTATAATTAGTATTATATTTTACATCTGTATAAAACTCTTTATCTAACCCTATATTTACATATAATACAACTTTTTCATAATCAATTTGGTTTTCATTATAGTAATCAATATAACGATCTATATTTTTAGATAGCGCAAATTCATAATTTAAATAATTATTAATGTCTTTAATATAATCTTTTTTTACAAATTCATTTATATCATTATTACTACCATTTTTAATTATATTATTAATTTCTTCTTCAGTGTATTTTTTATCTAGCAATAAATTCACATTATTACAAAAATCATCTTGATCATAATAATTAATATTTTTGTACTTATTTATATAATTGGTTTTAAAATATTCTGTTTTAACACAATTATTTATTGTTTTACTATATTTAATTGATACTATATCTTTATATAATTTTTTATCTAATATATAATCAGTAGCCTTTTTATCGTAGTTCATTCCCACTAATTTTTTAACCCTATATAATTTTATACCACTAAATGTTAATACTAAAATAATTATTAATATGATAAATAATACTACTATTTTTAATTTCTTTTTCATAATAAAACACCTATTCTTTCAATAGTATTTTACCATTTTTTTATTAAATATAACGAAAAAAAAGCATTTTTTTATGCTTCTTTACATTATTTTATTTTACCAATTTTATTAAATGGAAATATTCTAATATTACTATTTCCTAAAATATCTTTTCTATCAACTAATCCAATCATTCTAGAGTCAACTGAATTACTTCTATTATCACCAACAACAAAATATTTATCACCAGGGATTTTTAAATAACCAATAGATTCTAATTTGAAATCAGCTGTTTTTTTATGTTCAAAATTTTCGAATATTAAATTACCATTAACATACAAATTATCATCTTTATATTCTATATACTCACCAGGTAATCCAATTATTCTTTTGATTAATTTTTCACCCTTATAATTTAAAACAACAATATCAAATCTTTCAACCTCATTTAATCTGTAATTTAATTTATTAAGCAAAACCAAATTGTTGTTTTTAAGAGTTGGCTCCATTGATTTTCCATCTACTCGAGCAGGTGTTACTAAAAAAGTTCTAATTAAAACAACTAAAATAACAACAACAATGTATGGTATAATTTCTTTTATTAATTTATTTACTTTATCTTTTTTCATAATACACCTAAAAAAATAAGGCATAAAAACCTTATTAATTTCTTTCCTTTAATTTAAATTGTCCAACAACTTCTCTTGCGTAATATAGTTTAGCTCTTCTTGCTTTACCTTTTCTTACAACCTTAATGTAATCAAGTTTTGGTGAATGTACTGGAAATGTTCTTTCAACACCAATACCTGCTGATATTTTTCTTACAGTAAAAGTTTCAGATACACCACTACCTTTACGAGATATTACAATACCCTCATATGCTTGTACTCTTTCTTTTTTACCCTCAATTATTTTAACACCAACATTTACAGTATCACCTACTCTAAATTCTGGTACATTAGGATTAAGTTGTTCTTCTGTGATCTTATCAATCTTATTCATCAGTCTCATTCCTTTCTATATAACCAGCAATCATATAAAATATAAAGTATACAGCGGATTGCTTTTTTCAAAACAAATAAATTCTATCATATATTTACTTTTTATGCAAGCTTTTTCTTATTTTTGCGAATCTCATCTTTATTTTGTACTTCATAATTTCAACTGTATTAAAATTTTCAAACTCAATATAACAGTTGAAAATACGTGAAACCATTCTTTCTAAATAATCATTGGAATAATTGTTAGAAACATGACATAACTCACTAACAAATTTATTAAGTTTACGATAACTTCTAATTAATCTTTCAAAAACCTCTAAAAATTCATCATCATTTTCTATTTTTATTTCTTTTTGTTTTATACTTTTATCTATTGATTCATTATTAATAATAAAAACCATTTGAGCAAAGTTATGATAATGATTAGATAATTCACAATCATTTAAAATATCAATACTTCATATTTTATTATACTTTTATATAAGTTAAAAAAGTTTAATATTTCTTCCTTATTTTTTGAAAAAACTTCTCCTAGCTTAATTAACGCTTCATTATCATTTATAACACATTCTTCAATATTTTTCATTCGTTTTAAATCATCTTTTACAATTTCAAGGACAGTTTGAAGTTTATTTTTATAACCCTTTTTATTACCATATACTTTGTATGTCATACTTTTTGCTGTTGTTATTTTATGATTTAAACTATTATCTTCTAGATTTTTATTGTATCTTTCTAAAATATCTTCACCAATTAAAACAATAACCTTATCTTTTAAACTTTTATTTTCTTTTATCTTATCATGTATAAAATCAACAGCTGTAACATCTTTATAATCATATGTCGCATCAACTATTATTCTTTCCACTCTGTTAAACAAATTATTAAAATAATAATCACAGTACTTTTGATTGCAATAATTTAAATCGAACCTAAAACATTCTATTTTATTATCATCTAAAAATTTAGTTAACAATTCCGATAAATCATCTATTAGTATAATTTCATATTTTCCATCAAGCATATTATTAACCTACTTTTTATGGTATTCTTTTTTCATACTTTGAGTTAATCTATTATAATCAACATCATTATAATTAAAATCATTTGAAAAATAAATATCATTCATATCGGAAAGTAGCTCATAAATATTTTTTATATTAAAATGATACGTTACTCTAAAAAAATCTTCTATCGATATTTTTGAAAAATCAATACCTGTTAAGTTACTATAATTACAAGATACTAAAATCAAATGATAATAATCTTTTCTTTTTTTTAATTCATTAACCAATCTTTTTTTATTGCAATTTTTAACATTAATTAAATACATATAAATAAAATCATCATCACCATTAGTAATCACATAATCTTCTAAATCACTATTATTCTCATATGGTATATTCGCAAAATTAATAACAAGTGATTTATCATTACTAACTTCCACAAACTTTTTTAAAGTGCTAAACGGAAGTAATATATCCTCATCTTCTTTACTTTTATATTCTTTAGCTAAAGAATAACACTGTTTAGGATTATCTTTTAAAATGTCATATAAAAGTGTTTTATCATTTTTCATTTTATTTTTATAGTACTTTTTTAGATCACTAAAATCACCTAATTCAATAAAATGTTTTTCAAATTCATACTTATAAAAAATCTTTTCATTTTTTAAATTACATAATAAACTATACAAATCTTCACTTTTAACTATTTTATACTCAGTCCTTAATAACAATTCTTTTAAAATAACACTCTTAATAACGTTTTTAGTATAAATATCTATATCATTATTAATAATGCATTCACTGTTTGTATAAACATAAAGTAATGATATTAATTCTCCATTAGAACAATATGAATGATGATTTCTACTCATTAATGTTTCCAATACATATTTTATTTTTTCTATATCATCTTTGTATTTATTAAAATAATTAGTATCAAAATTTTCTAATAATGTATTATCATTTTCCCTGTTTATTCTTCTATTAATTATCATTTTACTTATTAAGTTCATTACTATCTCCTTCTTGTTGATAATTCATTGTCATTTTTCATAAACGTATTTTGAAGTGTTTTAGCCCGTACAAACTCTTGTACTAATAAATTAATATTCTTAATTATTTTGTCTAGATGCTCTTTCCCTAGATAATTAGCATACATTGAAATAATCATACTTTTTAGCATTTCAGCCTCACCCAAAACTCTTGAAGTATCCTCATCATCTTCACTTGATAATGCCATATTAAATCTATATGACAACATATTTATTTTTTTCATTATATTCTTTAGTGCTACTTTTTCAATAAACGACTTTTTAACAATTATTATCTTATTAGCATCTTTTTTCTTACTCTTACCTCTTAATTTATACCCATATATTTCTTTTGGCTTTAATATTGTAATAGCATTTATATTATCTGTCTTAAATAATTTATATTTACCAGTTTTCTTTACTGCTTTTACTTCTTTTACCCTTATATCCTTAATATCATTCACATCAATACTATTTTTTCTTTTTTTAATACCATTTTTTTCTAATTTTAAATTTTGATATAAATCAGGTCTTTTTTCTTTTGTTACTTTTACTTGGGCATCTTTTCGCCATTCATCTATTTTTTCATGATTACCAGAAAGTAATATATCCGGCACCTCAAGTCCATTATAGTTTCTTGGTTTTGTGTATTGTGGATAATCTAACAGGTCATTATTAAATGATTCGTTTAAATGTGATTTTTCTTCTATTACACCTGGTACTAATCTTACAATAGAATCTGTTATTACCATAGAAGGTAATTCACCGCCAGTTAAAACATAATCACCAATTGATATTTCATCATCACATATTGTTTTAATTCTTTCATCAAAACCTTCATAATGACCACATATTAATATTAAATGTTTTTCTTTAGCTAAATCATACGCTATCTTTTGATTATATGTCCTACCCTGTGGACTTAAAAGTATTATTTTTGAATCATTTGTTTTTATTTTATCAATTGTATCAAATATAGGCTGACACATTAAAACCATACCATTTCCACCACCATATGGTGTATCATCTACTTTTTTATGTTTATCTTTTGAATAATCTCTAAAATTATGAGTAGTTATTTCTACTTTTTTACTATCAATTGCTCTTTTAATAATTGATTCACTTTTAAAGCCTTCAAACATATCAGGAAAAAGTGTTAATATGTCTATTTTCATCATGATACTAATCCTTTCACGTTTTTAACAGTTATTTCTTTTTTTGTTTTATCTATACCAATAACAAACTCATTAACATAAGGTATCATTATATTACTATCTAATACAAGAACCTCATTAGCTATAGTATCTAAAACTTCTGTAATAAGTCCAACTTTTTTACCATCTATTATAACACTAAATCCAATTAAATCAATTGCTAAAGTCCTATTTTCTCTTAATTTTAAATCATTTTTATCAATGTAAACATTACTTCCTTTTAAATACTCAACATCATTAATATCATAATATCCTTTAAAAATAAACATATCAAATTTTTTGTGTGGCCTATAACTTTCAACAATAAACTTATTCTTTTCTTTGCCTATATAAAATACAAAATCTTTTTTAAACACTTCTTTTTTATATCTAAAATCAGAAAGTATTCTAACTTCACCTTTAATACCATGTGTATTAACTAATTTACCAATATATAGATATTCCATAATTAACTCCTATTTACTTCATACATTATAATTGATGATGCAACCGCTGCATTTAAACTCTCACAAGTATCATTCATCCTAATATAAATGCTTTTACCTATTAATTCATTTACATCATTTGATACTCCATTTCCCTCATTACCAATTACAAAAGCCATTTTTTCACTTTTTTCTATGTTTTTTATATCAATACCATTATTAACATTAGTTGAATATATGTCATATTCATTTTTTATTTTATTTATAAAATCAATCAAATCACAAATAATAATATTACTATTAAATATCATTCCTTGTGTTGCTCTTATTACTTTTTCATTATAAATACTTACACACGTTTTAGAAAGTACTATTGTATCAAAATTAAAAGCATTAGCACTTCTTATTATTGTTCCTAAATTACCCGGATCTTGAATACCATCTAATATAATTATTCTGCCTCCTATCTTAATATCCTCATTTTTAATCTTGCAAACTCCTATTACATCATTAAAATTCTTTAAATTCGTAATACTATCTAAAACGTTTTTTGTAACCATAGTATGCTTAACCCCGTAATCTTCATCAATTAAACTATACGTCTCAAGTAAAACACCATTTTTTTTAGCTTCCAAAACTAAATGTTCACCTTCTACAATAAACTTTTTTTCTTCCTTAATATATTTTGATTGTTTTAATTTTTTAATATATTTTATTTTATCATTACTACTTGATGTTATTATCATTCGTTAAGCTCCTTCCTTACAATTTTATATTCAGGGCAATACTTTTCAACAGTCATCCAAAAAGATTTACTATGATCAAAATGTAAAAAGTGTGATAATTCATGAACAATTACATAATTTAAACATGATTGATCTTTTTTTATTAATTCAAGATTTAATGTTATAGTATTTGTTTTTCTATTACACACGCCCCATCTTGTCTTCATTGTTCTTATTTTTAAATTTGGGTATGGTATTTTTTCTTCAAATGCATAATATGCTTCATCTAAATAAATCTTAAATATTTCTTTTGCTTTCTTTTTAAACCATGAATTAAGCATCATATCATCTTTAACAATTATATTATCATTATTCTCTTTATACTTTTTAACATCAGCATATATAATATTAATTTCATTACCCAACAGTTTATATTTTTCTTCTTTTTTTGTTTTATTTTTATTTTTTTGTTTTAAATACATTCTTTCAATACTTGTTTTATTTTCTTCTAATAATTTTAATATCATACCTCTTGTATAAAATAGCGGACAACTAACAAGTATTTTTAAATCATGTGATACTCTTATATATAAATTTTTATTATTTTTTCTAGTTATTACAACATCATAATCATAAAACTTAAGATTCATAATACCACCAAAACAATTTTATCAAAAATAACAAAAAAAGAAAAGAAATTTACTTTCTCTTCTTTGTATATATCACCATACCTACAATTATTACTATTGCTATACCACCAATAATAAAGTATTTAACTATATCATCATATGTTTTA
>CAZFXQ010000030.1:0-10297 GCA_964523265.1 uncultured Muribaculaceae bacterium
ATAACTTGCATTCTAAGTGTTGTAAATAAATAATGATTAATATATAAAAACATACGATAATAAGAATTAAAAATAAGTAATATTGAAAATATACTAAGTGTAAGTAATAACACTTTAATAGTTTTACTTTCTTTTAAAGCTTTTGTCTTGTACATCATAAAAAGAATTATTGAAAAATTAATAATCGTTACAAACAAAAGTTCAAAAAAACCTTCTCTGGCATAACTTGAATATGTATATTTATTTGGTAAATTTAAAAAATTCACAGTTAATTTTGAAATTTCAGATATTAAAAATAAAACAAATACCATATTAATAATAATTAAAGCCGTTTGAAAAACCGTTTTATCATAATCAGCATATTTTTTTTCTTTCATTTTACTATTTATACTATTTAATATATTAATAAATACACTAAATAAGATAACAAATGACAAAATAAATATAATAATATTTTTAATGAATGAAAAATCATAATGCATAAAACTTTCTATCTTTAAAATAAAATGACGAAAATAATCATCTGCATCCATAAGTAAAAATAGTATTATAGATGATATTGGAATAGATAATAACATACCTAAAATTATCTTACCTAATTTTCCTTTTATATTTTTTCTATCTTTAATTTTCAAATATTTAATATTAGAAAATAATCCTTTCGGAAAATATTTAAATAACCATAATGGAAAACTTTCATTAATAACATAGTTTTTATTTACTAATAATGTAAAGAACACCCCATATAAAATTGGTAAAATAACTATATTTAATACTTTGTTAATATCATCTATTTTAAAAAAGCAACTTATTAAAACAAGTACTATTGGTATTAGTAATATAAACGTTTTTTTATTTATGTATTTATTTTTTAACAAACAAAGATTGTTTAATAATATAAAGATGAATGGAAAAACAATTAGTTTTAAGTACCAATCCATACTTAAATTACTAATAATTGTAATAATTAATGATGATATTAAAAACATGATAATTACTTTCTTATCTACTTTAAAATTATCTTTCATTATAATTCCTCCCTAATAATCAATAATTATAATATCATATTTTATAAAATAATAAAAGCTTGCTAATTTGCAAGCTTCTTTAATTTCTTTTTGCATAATACTAGTATTATTAGGAAAATACCAATCAAGTATAAATATATAAATCCATTGTCAGCAGTTTTTGGATTTTCTTCTATTACTTTATTTGGATCAATATCTGTTTCATACTCATATACCGGTTGTTCATTCACACGTTCATTTAAAGTAAAATTAGTTTCAGCACTACCATTTGCATATGTTACTTTAATTATATGATTACCCACATTTAATGTCCTTAAAAATTCATTAGTAAAATTAATTATTGTACTTCCACTTTTAGTTGTATAATACTTAGGATTGACTAATTTACTATCAACATAAACAACACCACTTGATAAAAACTTATTATAGTCAGCATCTATTCTTATATTATAAATTTCTGTATTATATCCTATTGTTTGATTTTCTGTATTACTTAATAATTTATAAGTAACGTTTTCTTCTTCATCAATATATTCTACTATATATCCTTTAGATTTAGCATATGTTTCAACATTTGTTCCTTTATAACATTCTATTGTTATATTAGAAACATCTACACCTTCACCAAACAAATCATCTTCATTATCATAACCATTAGTAACTGTAACATTTTTACTATATATTTTTATCTTTTTTAAGTTATCAGTAAAACTAAATGTACCTGGCGAAATAATTCTAACTGAACTTGGTATTTCTATTTCCGTTAATCTTTGACTTGCTATTGACGCAACATCTAATTTCTCAACTGTGTTTGGAATAACTATTTTCTTTGCATTAATACCATCATTTGAAAATGAAAGCAAAGTAGTTAATCCGTTTCTAAATATAATAGTATCTACATTCAAACTATTACCATATCTTTCATAAAATTCATTACGCACATCATAATCACTATATGATGTTGATAATCCAAGTCCATTTAATGATCCGGTTTCATGATCATATTGTCCGTTTGATATTATTGTCTTTAAGTTAATACATCCTGCTAAAAAGCCATAAAACCACTCGCTTGTTCCAGCTCCAAAATCAATATATTCCAATTTTGTACATTCTGCAAATGCATTTGAATCAATTACTACTATACTATCCGGCAAAGTTATACTCGTTACATTTTTAGCCCCTGCTAAGGCTTCTTCACCTAATCACGCAACAACTTTACCATCTATATTTGATGGTATAACTATTTCACCAACCAAATCATTAGGATTATCACACTTTAACTCATATATTTTCCATCTGTGTAAACACCATAATGCCATGATATTGTTTTACCATTTATTATTGTTGTTGCAACTTGATTTGCTACAACATCAACCCTTTCATCAACTGAAATTCCATCTGCCTTAACATCATGTATAAAAACAAATACAGATATTAATAAAATAAAAACTACAAATAGTTTCTTTTTCATAAACTACCTCCCTATTATGTGATAATACTACCATTATATACAATAAATGTGAATATTATATATACGTTTTACACTTTACGTGTAAAATAGAAATGCATAATTATGCATTTCTATTCAAATTAATCAGTTTTTTAACCTCATTATATAGTTTTTCATTAGCTTCTTTTAAAGTCATATTACCAACTTTAAAAGGTTTTCCATATCTTATTGTTAAATTCTTACTTCTGAATTTAAAATCACCCGTTATTCCAAATGGTACTAAATAAGAATTAGTTTTACTTGCCATTGAAACAGCACCAAACTTAAATGGTAATAATATGTTTTTTGTTTTATTTCTTGTTCCTTCTGGAAAAAGGCCAACAGCTCCATCATCATTCAAAACCGATAACGCTAAGTTTGTTGCATTTGGATCTTTTTTTGATCTATCAACTGGTATACATCCTGTTTTCTTAAAAAACCATGATGTTTTTTTTCTATCAAAGTATTCTTTTTTTGCCATATAATGAATACCTCTTTTTGTTGCTATAATCGTTAAAAACTGATCATATAAATGCTTATGATTACCAATAATTAAAATACTACCCTTCTTTGGTATATTATTTTTACCTATTATTTTAGGATTATAATAAAATTTAAAAATAGGACTAAATAAAAATCTACCAATTTTATACAAGAATGGTACTTTACTATTCAAATTCATCAGCTCCATTATCTTCTTTTAATTTATTAAAATCTACTTTACCAAGTTTTGTTCTTGGTAATTTTTTTCTTATTATAATATCACTTGGCACCATATATTTAGCTAAATGTTTAATACAATAATCTTTTAATTCTTTTTTTATAAAAAGTCCATGAAATCCATCTTTTAAAACAACAAATGCCTTGGCTACTTGTCCTTTATAAGAATGATCAACTCCAACAACACTACACTGTAGAACAGCCGGATGCATCTCAATTACTTCTTCTATGTGTGATGGATATACATTATACCCACTTGTTATAATCATTCTTTTTATTCTACCTTGATAAAATAAGAATCCGTCTTCATCCATATAGCCCAAATCACCTGTATGAAGCCATATATGACCATCATCATGTATTTGTAATGCCTCATTTGTTTCAGCTTCATCATTTAAATAACCCATCATTAATGCTTTACTATTTATAACTATCTCACCTACATTACCATATTTAACTTCTTTTCTTGTTGCAGGATCAATTATTTTTACATGATTACCTGCAAGAGGTATTCCAACAGAACCAGACTTATTAATATGATCATGTGCCATAGTAACACAAGCAAGAGCTTCAGAAAGTCCATATCCTTGAGTTATTCTTGCATCTGAATTATGTTCTTTTAAATAATTATTAATCTTATCTTCTAAACTTTTTGATAATATATCACCACCACTTATTACGTATTTTAAAAATGATAAGTCTAAATTTTTTTCATTTGTTGAATTAGAAAGTGCTTCAAATAAAGTTGGAACTCCTAATACACATGTTGGCTTTGTTTTTTTAAATAATGTATCAAATTTTTTAGCATCAAATTTTGGTACTAATATAGTTGAACAACCAAGTGCTAGTGGTGTATGCATTAAAACAGAAAGCCCAAAGCCATGAAAATTAGGCATTATAGCAAGAGCCGAATCCCCTGGATTAAGTCTTATTAAATCTATTTTTTCACCTATTGCAGCAAAAATAAAGGCTCTATTTTGAATAACTACATTTTTTGATTTACCACTTGTTCCACCAGAGTGTATTATAACAGCTGGTGTATCTTTACCATATTTTTGTCTTTTAAAATCTTCTTTAAATTTTGACTTAAAGAAAAACATATTCCAAGATGTATATATTTTCTTTATTGGATAATGCTTAAATTTAGGATATTCCTTTAAATTGTATATCAATCTTTTTATAATATTTAAAGAATCTGCTGGACTTACAAATATTATTTTTTTCATATCAAGTTCATCTATAAATGCTGCTATTTTTTCATACCTTGCATCATACATAATTAAATATTTACTCTTTGTAGATATAAGTGTTTCTTTTATTTCTTCTTCAGCACTTAATGGATGAGTCATATTAGCAATAGCTCCTAATTTATTAAGCGCATAAAGTGCTATTAAAGCTTCTGGTACATTAGGTAGTAAAATAGTTACTATATCACCTTTTTTTATTCCTAAATGATAAAAACCTTTAGCTGCAATATCTATTTTCTTTAAAAAATTAGTATAATTAATTTTTTTACCCATATATTTAATAGCAACATTTTTAGGATATTTCTTTGTTGATCTTCTAACTTCAGAATACATAGAAATATCAGGTATTTTGACATTTAATTCTTCCTTTGTATAGTACTTTGCCCATGGTGCTTTTAATTTCTTTTTTATCCTAAATAAATCAAATATAAACATTATTAACTCATCCCTATCATTTTTAGTATTTCATCTCTTAATTTTATGTTTTCTTCTTCTAAATTATCATTTTTTATTTTTAATTGTTTACCAAATGTAATTTTTAAATCTTGTGAAAATAATTTATATTTACCTGTAATAACAAATGGTATAATACTAGAATTAGTATCTTTAGCCATTTTAACACATCCTATTTTAAATGGTAATAAATCACCTGCTTTACTTACTGTTCCTTCTGGAAAAATGCCAACAACTAAATCATTATCTAAATACTTCTCAGCTTTTTTAAGTGCATTATGATCTTTTTGCCTTCTATTTACTGGTATCAATCCTAAATTATCAAAAATCAACTTTTTAGGACCTTTCCATAATTCATCTTTAGCTAAAAAGTGAACATGCCTTTTTGTTGAGGACATAACAAGTAAACAATCTAAAATATTTGTGTGATTACCTGCTAAAATTATTCTCCCATTATTTTTAATATTTTCAAGTCCAACATATTTTGGCCTTAAAAACACTTTTGTAAATAATTTGACAATTGGCCTTATTATTTTATACAACCTGCTTTCTTTTATAATAATCACCTACTATTATACATAGTTTATTTTAATATATTTTAAGCAATTAGTAAATATTACTATCAAAATATTATATTTAAATATGTAAAAAAAAAACAATTAAAAATTAATTTAATTGTTTTTTATCTTTATTCACTTCTTAATGCTTCAACCGGATCTTTTTTAGCTGCTTTCCTTGATGGTATTAAACCACCTATTAATGTAAGAATTATTGCAAGTATAACAAGTATCATAGCACTTTTTATCTTAAGTACTGCATCAAGTGGTATATCACCCGTAAAATGATGGATAACTTTATTAATAATTGGAATAAAAAGATATGATATTATTATTCCAAATATACCTGAAAGTAATCCAATAATGAATGTTTCTGCATTAAAGATAGATGATATATTCTTTTTAGATGCACCTATAGCTCGAAGTATTCCAATTTCTTTTGTTCTTTCATAAACAGAAATATAAGTAATAACTCCAATCATTATACTTGATACAACAAGTGAAATAGATACAAAAGCTATTAACACATAACTTACTGCATTAACTATTATCTTAACAGATGACATCAAAATACCTGTTGTATCAGAAAAATTTATCTTTTTATCTTTTTTTACACTTTTATTATATTTATCTATGAATGATAAAAAGTTTTCTTTAGCATCAAAACTAGTAAAATAAAATGATATATAACTAGGATCTTCTTTATCCTGATATCCCAATTCTATCAAATTAGACTTTAATGTTACAGTTTTTTTATTCATCAAAGCATTTACTACTCTTGCTAGTTCATCTTCACTAAAATTAAGAGAAAAAGCTGATACTATTTTATCTTGATCAACATTAAACAAATTAGCATAACTATCAGTAAGTGATTTTGTTAATTCTCCTACTTTAGTAAGTACTTCTTTTTTTACTTTAGCTTCTGTCATAACTTTAGCCATTTCTTTTGAAGTGTTAGATATTAACGCACTTTCCATATAGGAATTTAAAACAGTTGTTTTAAGTTCTGGTATTATGGTTGCTTTAGGGTTATCTATATCTTTTTCAAATGAAGGATTAATAAGTGGCATATATGAATTATAACCATTTATATAAGCTTGTAATAATCCATTTAATAAACCTTTATATGTGGTTTTAAATGCATCTTTTGGCACAACATACTCATTTTCCATATCGCTTAATAAAACACCATTTTCATAATTATCTAAATAATTATCTACTATTTTTTCTACATCACTTAAACTAAATTCACCATCTAAACTATCAAGTAATCCATTAGTTAATATATTTAAATTATCAATAAATAGATTATTAGCGGGTGTAATATCAGTAGTAATTGAATTAGATATATCCATCATTTTATTTTGAACTTTATCTTCTAAATCTTTTTGATCTATATTTATGTTAAAAGCACTTTGTAATTTTTCGTTATCAACCTTAACTAAATCAGCAAAATCAAAATCAAAATTATTCTTCTTACTATCAAATCTATTACCAGAAAAAATATCTATTTCATCATTTTCTAATTGTTTTTTTACTATCTTACTATTACTTGAATAATTAATAATATGATCTATTAATCCTGATGTATATAAAACTCCTGGTTTTAAAGCAGTTGATGTAATTTCTTCTTTAGCGCTTACAACACCAACTATTTTTAACTTTTCAGCATTTAGGTAAATATTATTCATAAATTCTTCATCATCACTCATATCCTCATAAACATCATATTTATAATTATATTTATATTTATCAGAAGGCATAACAAGTCTTAAATCAAGATTTAATAAATCATCATAAGTAAAAGTCATAGGTTTATTATTAATATCTGTTTTTTCACCACTCATGATACTTGTAACCATTTTTGTTAATTCTTCAGTATCTCTTAAACCTAATGAATATACTAATAAATCAGATATACTATTTGGTTCTGATAAAACAATTATCATTTCATTATATTTTGTTGGCCATCTTCCACTTAAAAGTTCATAATCATCTTTTACATCATTTATATCATCAACCATCTCAGAAAAAATAGATGCTATCATAGAATATGAACCCATTAAACTATTATCACCCATAAAACCACTAAATAGATCACTTGGATTTAATTTTGATAAATTATTTTTTACATCTATTGTATAAATATTAGGATCTATGCTATACATATACTGAATATTTGATATATCTTTATCTATTTTATTATAGTTTTTTTCAATATGTTTTTTAAAACTTTTTAAATCATTAGTTGAAACATTAGAAAGCATAGATGTTATATACTGTTTTTCAACTATCTTATTTGATTTATTTTTTTTGCCATTATTTTCTCTTATTGAAAGAAGTGTACCTGTTATATCAGCTTGTTCTTGCATTATTGTAAGCGGGTATGATGTAAGTGTTTCCTCACCAATATCATTTACATATTTTTTAAATCCTGTTGAAACAGCTAAGATAAGTGCAATACCTATAATACCAATTGAACCTGCTATTGAAACCAAAATAGTTCTAGCTTTTTTAGTCATTAAATTATTAAAGGATAAAGACAAGGCTGTTAAAAATGACATTTTTGTTTTATTTCTCTTATTATCCTCTTTCTTTTTTGTATTTTTAGTATTTCTCTTTCCATCATATGGATTAGAATCAGATACTATTTTTCCATCCTTTATATTAATAATTCTACTTGAATACTTTTTAGCTAATTCCGGATTATGCGTTACCATAATAACTAGTTTTGACTTTGATATTTCTTTTAATATCTTCATTATTTGAATACTAGTTTCAGAATCAAGTGCACCAGTTGGTTCGTCCGCTAAAATTATTTCTGGATCATTAACTAACGCTCTTGCTATCGCAACACGCTGCATTTGACCACCAGATAACTGATTTGGCTTTTTGTTAACATGTTCCTTTAGTCCCACATCTTTTAATGCATTATATGCTCTTTTTCTTCTTTCGCTTTTAGAACAACCTGATAAAGTAAGAGCTAGCTCAACATTTTTCAAAACGCTTTGGTGTGTAATTAAATTATAACTTTGAAATACAAACCCAACTCTATGATTACGATAACTATCCCAATCTCTATCTTTAAAATCTTTAGTACTTATTTCATTTATAATAATATTCCCATCTGTATACTGATCAAGACCACCTATAATATTTAAAAATGTTGTTTTTCCAGAGCCAGAAGGTCCTAAAATAGATGCAAATTCACTTTTTCTACAATTAACACTAACACCGTCTAAAGCTTTTTGAGTAAAACCTTCTGTTTTATACACTTTTGTTATGTTTTTTACTTCAAGCATAATATCACCCAATTTCTTTTTTAATGGTTATATATTATAATACTGATTTTAATTTTTGAAAATAATTTTTCATAACTTTTTTAATATTTTATTCGACATTACAATTGATTTTATTACATATAAAAACATAGAAAAAACATTTTCTATGTCCTTTTTGTTTTTATCTTAATTTTATCATTTGATAACTCTTTTTCAATTAAAAGAACTAAATCCTCACACATATTAGTTATTAAATCTTCATCTTTTCCTTCTATCATTACTCTTATTAAATTTTCAGTACCTGATGGTCTAACTAAAACTCTACCATCATCACTTAATATTTTTTCATATTCTTTTATTTTATTTTGAATATTTAAATTATTTTTATATTCGTCTTTTTTCTCTTTTGAAACAACTGCATTTATCAATACTTGTGGATACTTTTTCATTACCTTTGATAACTCTCCCAAAGTTTTTCTTTCTTCTTTCATTATATCTAGTATTTGGATAGAAGTTAGCTCTCCATCACCAGTATTAGCATAGTTTTTAAGTATTGTATGGCCACTTTGTTCTCCACCTATTACATAATCATTTTCTATCATACTTTCAAGTACATATTTATCCCCAACTTTTGTTTTAACAAAATCAATACTATTTTCATCACAAAACTTAACTAATCCTAAATTAGACATAACTGTTCCTACTATTGTGTTATTATTTAAAATATTATGTTTTTTTAAATAATTACCTATTATTGCTAAAACAAAATCACCATCTATAATATTTCCTTTTTCATCAACAAGTATTACTCTATCTGCATCACCATCATATGCTATACCTATATCATATATACCTGTACCCATAATATCTAATAATCCACTAATATGTGTTGAACCTGAATCTTCATTTATATTTAATCCATTAGGTTTACAATTAATAAAATCTGCTTTTATATTTAATCTATCAAATAAATCTTTAGCTGTTATATATGTTGCACCATTTGCTGTGTCAACCAATACTTTATAATTACTTAAATCATTTTTAACTGTACTTACTAAATAATCTATGTAATCTTTTTTTGCATCTATTTTCTTATAAGTTCCACAATCATTTATTTTAGTGTTTCTTTGAAAATTATTTAAAATAATATCTTCGCATTTAAATTCAATATCATCACTTATTTTATAACCCTCACTATCAAGTACTTTTATACCATTATACTCACTAGGATTGTGGCTAGCTGAAATAACAAAGGCTCCATCTAATTTATATTTTTTAACTAAATATGCTATAGCAGGTGTAGGCATAACACCAACATCAATAATATTGCAACCTTCACTCATAACACCTGATGAAACAGATGCGGTAAGCATATCTTTAGATAATCTTGTATCAGATCCAATTAAAAACGTTAAATTATCTTTATTCATGTTTTCTTTCATAACTTTACTTACACTAACCCCTATTCTGTGTGCTAAAAACGATGTTAAGTCTTTGTTTACTACCCCTCTTACTCCGTCTG
>CAZFXQ010000031.1:0-10155 GCA_964523265.1 uncultured Muribaculaceae bacterium
ACCGTGTTCATCAATTTGAAAAACAAGAAATGATTGTTATATGTGATCCAAAAGATGGTATGGATTGGTATAACAAAATGTGGAAGTATACTGTTGAACTTTTTAGAAGTTTAAATATACCAGTTAGAACGCTTGAATGTTGTTCAGGTGATTTAGCAGATCTTAAAGTTAAATCATGTGATGTTGAAGCATGGAGCCCAAGACAAAAGAAATATTTTGAGGTTGGATCATGTTCTATACTTGGTGATGCACAATCAAGAAGATTAGGTATAAGAGTAAAAGGTGATAATGGCACATACTATCCAACAACTTTAAATAATACTGTTTTAGCATCAACGCGTGCATTAATTGCATTTTTAGAGAACAACTTAAATGAAGATGGATCTGTTAATATACCAAAAGCTTTAAGGCCTTATATGGGTGGAAAAGAAATAATTAAATAATTAATAAAAAAAAGTAGGTTGTACCTGCTTTTTATCATAATTATTCATAATAAAGTATAAGTTATATAAACAATAACTAACAAAAATTTGTATTTATTAATATTATTATTTAATATCTTTTTCATACTCAACATCTGTTACATCATATTTCTGTTTGTTTGATATATAATTAAGTATCTTTTGTGAACCCCAACCTATAATTGCTAATATGAAGAAATAAATTATACCAAATAAAGTAAATTCTGGTTTTGATTTTTGAAATAAACCAAGAATAGCTGCGCCAGCACTCATAGATGTAACTATTGTTAAACTATTTACTGATTTACTTGTAACATCAGATTTTAAGCTTTCAAATTGTTTTTGAGCTGCATTTACGTAGTTTTGTGTCATACCCCATAAATATTGAATATATTGAAGAGTATCCCTTAAAGTTTCATACCTGTATCCTGATATTTCTAAAAATTCAGCTAGTTCATTATCACTTTTAGCAATTTTTTCTCTTGTGGGTATATATGTGCTCATTTGTTTAATTCTTCCATCAATTAAGTTAATTGTTTTAGCATAGGCTTCTAGTTTAGTTGTAAATTTAACGATATCTTTTCCTTTGACTTTTGAATTGGCTTTTACATCATCAATTTTTTCCCATATAATTCTATGAATATTTAAATATCTATGCAATTGACCTTTAAATTCACGTATGAATATTTGCTCTTCTATATATCTTTCTATTCTTTCGTTTGATTGCGACTTATTATTAATAAAATAATATTTATCCCCGCGGATAACGTTATATTTATCATTTTTAAATTCAAAATATTTTTGCTTATCAGTTTTAATAAGTAATTCCTGCATTTGCTCCTGAGTAGCTTTATCACATACAATAAAGTATGGATATACATTTTTAATTCCTGCTAATTCTTTGGGAACTGGCGCTCCTAAACTAAATAAATAATTTAATGCTGGGGATAAACAGTTTTCATAATAATCTTGTACTTTGTCAATATCAGAAAATAGTGTATCTTCAGTAATATTTTTATTATTTAAAATAATTAAACCATCTTCAAATATTTTAACATTAATGCCAACACCAGTTGAAAAATCGATAAATTCTTCCCCTGAAACTCCATAATTAATGTTACCTATTTGAAGTTTTTTTCTATGCTCACTTAATTTTTCTGAATCTAATTTTAATTCTGATTTACACTCTCTTAAAAAATCGTATATTTCAGATAATTGTAACATAGTTCTTTGAAACCAACCACCTATATATATATTGCTAATTCTCATTACTTATACCTCCTAATCAATATTTTTTGTAAAAAACTTAGCATCCATAACTTCAAATCCATAACTATAATAAAGCCCATGAGCTGCCTGTCTAAAGTTTTTTGACCATAATTCAACACACTTACATTTATGTTCCTTTGCAATTTTGAAACATACATCTAACAGTCTTGTACCAATGTGTTCACGTCTAAATTCAGGCTTAACACATACGTGATTTAAAATTGCATAAGTGTTCATATCCTTATAAATTGTTGGAATAATATTAATTTTAGCATGAGCTATAATTTTATTATTTATAATACCTACAATGTAAATCTGATTCTTGTCAGTTTCATTTTCTTTATAAATTTTTTTAGCATATTCAAAATCTGTATTCTCATTAAAGCACTCATTACACAATTTTATAATATTTTCAATATCTTCAAAAGTTGCTACTCTAAATTCAACATTCATTTTAATAAAACCTCCTTTTCTAATAATGTGTTTTAAGAAGAGAGTACGCCTGTACTATATACATTATACTATAAAAATTATTAATTTTAAAAATTTATTATAAATTTATATTATTTTTAAATTAAAGGTTAATAATTCTAAAAATTCAAAAGATTTTATTAAAAATGTGTAAAAAATACACTTTTAATATTGACAAGTGTATGAAATACACATATAATTAAATTAGGAGGTGGATAAAATGGCAAAAAAGATAGGAGTATTTTTGGCAAGGATGCAGCCAGTACACAATGCGCACTTATATTTGGTAAGGAAGGCATTAGAAGAACAGAATGAAGTTACAATAGTACTTGGAAGTGAAAATAAGATAGATATGCTTCGTAATCCATATGATATTAAGTTAAGAGAAGAACTGTTAAGAGAATGTTTTAATGATGACGAAAACAAAAGAATACATATCTTTACATTGCCAGATTGGTCAATGGAATCAGATATTTTAAATGCAAAAACATGGGGAAGATATTTTTACTACAATGTTGTATCAAGAATAGGACAAAAAAGATTTTCAATATACTATTCTGATGATCCTAAAATCCTTGATAGTTGGTTTAAAGATACTGAAGTATATGATTATATAACATATAGAAATTTTGAAAGGAAAAATTTATTTGAAGGATTATCTGCAACAAAGATAAGAGAGGCTTTTATTAATGGTGATAAAAAGTATATTGAAAAATATTGCCCAACATCAGTAATTAAAAGGTTTGATTACTTATCAAGTTATTATAAAAATGTAAGAGAAAATCCGAAAGATGATTTTTCAATGGAGTAGTTTATGAGAGTAAATAATAAGTTATATAAAAATCAAGGAATACACGTTATTAATGCTATTTTTACAGTTTTAAATGGGAAGTTTAAAGTACTTTTAATAAAAAGAAAAAATGAGCCTTATAAAGATGATTGGGCACTTGTTGGGGGTGCTTTATATAATAATGAAGCACTAATTGATGGAACAAAAAGAGAAATAAAGGAAAAAAGTGGTCTTAAAGATGTTAATCTTTATCAGTTTGGTGTTTTTGATGAATTGGGTAAAACACCAACAATCAATATGCGTATGATAGCAGTAACGTATTTAGGGTTGGTAAAAGCTAGTGAAAAAATATTAGATGAAACAAGAAACACATATGATTGTAAATGGTTTGATATAAATGATGTACCACATCTTGCTTTTTGCCATAATGAAATACTTGATATGGCAGTTCAAGAATTAAGAGAACTAATTGTATTAAGTGATATTTTAAAAGCACTCTTACCAAAAGAATTCACAATGCCTGATTTACAAAAACTATATGAGGGAATATTAGATAAAACATTTGATAGAAGAAACTTTAGAAAGAAAATACTTAGTTTAAATATAATAGAAGATACAAATAAAGAAATTAATTTAAATGGTAAAAGACCTGCTAAATTATATAAGTTTAAAGATAAAATAAAAGTAAAAAAAGTTTTATAAAAACATATTTATATATGTTTTTATAAGGAAATATATGTGTAAAAAATACACAATCAAAGGAGGAAAAATGATATATTTAGTAAGACATGGTCTTGATGATGAATCAAGAATTGGGGGTTATAGTGATGTGGGATTAACCAAAGAAGGAATAAAACAAGTTGAAGATGCCAGAAATTTTGTTGAAACACTTTCATTTAATGATATTGTTTCAAGTGATATATTAAGAGCAAAGCAGACTGCAGATATAATAAATAAAAATATGAATAAAAAAACTATTTATACTGATGAATTAAGAGAGCAAAATAAAGGAAATTACAATGGCGTTTTAAAAAGTTCATTACCTAAAGATGATTATTTTTTAGGTAATGTAAAGATATATGATTGTTATCCTAATGGAGAATCACTTTTAGATATGTATTTTAGAATAGAAAAATTAATGCTTACAGTTGATAAATGGGATAATAATTTACTTGTTACACATCGTGGTGTTATTAATATGATGTATTATTTACTTAATAATAAGAAGCCAGATATGAATAAAGATTCATGGGGTGTTACTCATGCATCTGTTCATAAATTAGATTTAAAGAGAAAAACAATAGAAAGAATATATTAATATGTAAGGAAAGGAGGTAAATTATGTTAGTTGCTAAAATATGTTTAACAGGTGGACCTTGTGGTGGTAAATCAACTGCATTATCTAAGATAGAACAAACTTTAACAGATAAGGGATATAAAGTATTTATCATTGATGAAATTGCAACAAGATATATTAATGCTGGTATAAAGCCTTTTGGTGAAGATGCAATTAGTATTGTTGATTTCGAAGAAATACTTCTTAAAAGTCAAATATTAGAAGAAGAGTCATTTACTAAGACAGCTAATTTATTAAATAAAAAGTGCATTATATTATGTGACAGAGGAATATTTGATATTAAATCATTTTTAACCAATAGACAATTTAATAGCTTGTTAAAGAAATATAATTTATCAAAATTAAACTTAATGGACAGCTATAACTTAGTTCTTAATTTAAATACAGTAGCAAAGGGAAAAGAAAAATTTTATACAACCGAAAATAATAAGGCTAGAAGAGAAGGAATAAAAGATGCTATTTTAAGAGATGATAGGTGTGAGGATGCTTGGAGTTTCCATCAGAATTTAAGAATAATTGATAATTCTACTAACTTTGAGGAAAAAATAAATAGAGTTATTAATGAAATTAATAATTATTTAGGATTAGAAAAAAAATATGAAAAAAAATATTTGGTTGAATTAAATGATGTTTTTGATGGTTTTGTAAACAGTAAGGATTTAGTAAGAGTAAAAATCAAACAAACTTATCTATATACTGATAAAGACTGTGAAGTAAGATTAAGACAAA
The DNA here is from genome assembly GCA_964523265.1 of uncultured Muribaculaceae bacterium. GTDB lineage: Bacteria > Bacillota_I > Bacilli_A > RF39 > UBA660 > Aphodocola. The sequence continues at coordinate 5,078 of CAZFXQ010000031.1, forward strand.
GAGTAATAGAAGATGATATTAATTATTATGTAACAGTTAAAAAAAATAATTATGGCAATCAAACAATAATAACAGATAACATAATAACTAAAGAGGAGTATGAAAGATTATTAAGTTCAAATATCGTAATTAATACTGTGGAAAAAGAAAGAATTTGTTTTGTATATGAAGATTCATTTTATAAATTAGATATATTTGAAGATCGAATATGTATTTTGGAAACAAATGAAAAAGAAAAAATACCCAATTTTGTTAGCGTAATAAAAGATGTAACGAATGAAGATAAATTTTATAATATAAATATTGGAAAAAATAAAAATAGTAATATTTTAAAAAAATGTATTAAAGGAGTGATAATATGATTTATATAATAGATGATGAAAAGGTAAAGAAATATAACATAGTAATAAATAAAGAGGAACTAAAAAAAATAAGAAAAAATATAATTAATAATTGTAGTAAAATTGAACATAAAAAACAGGAGGTTAGTTGTTTTGCATCAGTTGGGTGGGAACCATGTATAAGTATTGAAGAAGGAAGACAAGAAATTAGAAATCTTAAGAAGAAGTTCTTAAGAATGGAAGATAATCTAAATTATAGATATGTTCATGAAAAAAAATTTAATATTTATGAATTAGAGTATGATTTATATACTTATCCAGATAAGTGTTTGCTATATTTAATTGATAGTGCAATAAAAGGTTATGAATATGATGCATATAAATTATTAATGATGGAAAGTAAAAGAAAAGTTCCTAAAAATAATTTTGATTTTAATATAAGCGTAAAAAATGAATATGATGCAAAGAAATTAAAGAAAAAATTAGATGATTTAATAAATACTAAGAAAACAATTGATGATTATATGCTAGATATAATAAATTCAATTAGTTTGGTTTTAGTTGATGTGATAGAATATGATGTGTATAAAAAATTTTATAATTTTGTTGACCAAGATTTAAAACAAAAAATAGATCAAAAAATATATGTAAAAGCATGTAAAACAAAGTAAATATAAGATGTTATTTTTATTACAATTTGATACAATTATTATGGAGGTAATAATGGCAAATTTAGAGTTTAGATATGGACCAATGAATTCTGGTAAAAGCATGGCTATACTTCAAATGGCATATAATTATGAAGAAAATAACAAAAAAGTAATATTAATAAAATCAGATATTGATACTAAAGGTGGCGATTATTTAGTATCAAGAATAGGTCTAAAAAGAAAAACACAAATAAAGTTAGAAAAAGATTAAAAATTACTTAGTGATAAGTATGAGTACTTAATTAATTATGTTGCTGCAATATTAGTGGATGAAGCGCAATTTTTATCAAAAAAACAAGTAGAAGAATTATGGTTTATTGCTAAAGAAAAAACATTCCTGTTATTTGTTTTGGACTTAAAACTAATTTTAAATCAGAATTTTTTGATGGTTCAAAAAGGTTATTTGAGTTAGCTGATAAATTTAAAGAAATTGAAACTATATGTTCCTGCGGAACAAAAGCAAGGTTTAATACTAGAAAAGTAGATGGTAAGTTTACTTTTAATGGTGATGAAATTGTAATAGATGATGATAAAAAAGAAGTTTCCTATATTCCATTATGTGGTAAATGCTATTTAGAAAAAGTGTTTAATAACAAATAATATTAATATAATATATTGGTGATTATAATTGAAGGATTTAACTTGCCTAACAGATAGAATAATTGCACACCGTGGATTATATAATAATATTAATATACCTGAAAATTCGGTTCCAGCTTTTTTATCTGCAATAAATAAAGGTTATGCAATTGAGCTTGATGTTAGATTAACAAGAGATAAAAGAGTAATTGTATTTCATGATAGTACATTAAATAGAATGTGTAATGTTGATAAAAAAGTTTCTGAATTAACCTATAAAGAGGTATTAAAATATAATTTGCTTAATACTAAATATAAGATACCTTTATTAAAAGATGTGTTAAAGATGATAAATGGTAATACTTTTTTACTTATTGAACTTAAAAGTTTTAAATTTAATGATAAATTAGAACAAGAAATTGTAAAATTACTTGATGAGTATAATGGTAGCTTTGCAATTCAAAGTTTTAATATATATAGCATATATTGGTTTAAAAAGCATCGTAAAAATTATATAAGGGGACTTCTTTCAGGTAATATTAATAAAAATAATAATTTAAATAAAATGTTATTTAAATTGTTAATGTTTAATTATTTTTTAAATCCGGATTTTATAGCATATGATATTGATTCTTTACCTAATAGTTTTGTTTCAAGTATTAGAAAGCGAAAAATTGTTATATCATGGACAATAAAAAGTGAAATAACTTATCAAAAAGCATTAATATATTCTGATAATTTTATAGGTGAAAAATTTAATTTATACATGTAAAAAATTCATTTATTTGAATTTTTTTTATTTTTCACGAGGGTTTTTAAAAATTATGTTTAACAATTAAAGTGAAAGGAGGATTTTATGATATATTTTTTTAAAAAATATTGGAAACTTATTTTCTTTGCTTTTTCTATAATAATTGTTACATTTATTACTTTAACTAGTAATAGTAATATAAAAATAGAAAGTGAAAAAAAATTATCTGGTTCAAATAATATAGAAAAAAAAGAAAGTAAACAAAATACTATTAATAATAGTGTTTTATTTGTTGATATTAAAGGTGCTATTCAAACGCCTGGTGTTTATGAAATGGAGGAAGGCAAAAGAGTAATTGATGTTATAAATTTAGCAGGGGGGTTACGAGAAGATGCTAATACCATTAACCTTAATTTAAGTAAGAAGATTGAAGATGAAATGTATATAATTGTTTATACAACATCAGAGTTAGAAAGTTATTTAAAGGACGGTAACAAAGATAATATTTTATGTGTTTCTTTAGAATGTATTTGCCCTAATAAAGAAAATGATGCATGTATAAATGAACAAACTAGTAATGCAGAAAAAGTAATTGATGGTAAAGTATCAATTAATAGCGCTACTAAAGAAGAACTTATGACCTTAATAGGTATAGGAGAAGCTAAGGCTAATAACATAATTACTTATCGAAATGAGAATGGGTTGTTTGAATCAATAGAAGATATAAAAAATGTTACAGGTATAAGTGATAAAATATATGAAAAAATTAAAAACAATATTGAGTTATAAAGTATTATTATTATTTTTATTAATATGTGTATTTAGATTTGTGTATTCATTTAAGTATGACGTTTTAGATACTAAAAACAATTACATAGTTGGTAAGATTACATACATAAGAAAAAGTAAAGATAACACAATTTTTGATGTTAAAGGAAAAAATAAATACCGTGTAACATACAGTAAGGCTTTTAATTATAAATTGGGTGATATAGTCAAAATTAAAGGTGATTTTAAAATTCCAAGTAATAATACTGTTTTTAATACCTTTAATTATAGAAAATATTTATTATCAAAAAAAATTTTTAAAATAATTTATAATCCAAAAATTAAATTAATAAATAAAAACAGAAGTGTTTTTTATACTTTAAAAAATAAAATAATTGAAATTATAAACAAAAGAAAAACAAATCAGTATTTATATGCACTATTGTTATCCGATACAAGTTATATAAAAGATGAAGTGATTGAAAGTTATCAAGATTTAGGAGTTATTCATTTGTTTTGTGTATCAGGTATGCATTTTTATTTATTATTAAAGGTATTAAACTATGTATTAAAAAAATGTAAGTGTAAAAATATTATTATTTTTAGCTTCTTTTTTTTATTTTCTTTTTTAACTAACTTTTCAATTTCAGTATTAAGATTTATAATCTCATATTCTTTAAAAATGCTAAATATAAAAGCAGTTAATAACTGTTTTTATACATTTTTAATCTTACTAATTATAAATCCTTATTATGTTTATTGTATTGGTTTTTGGTTTTCTAATATTATTACGTTTTATTTAATTGTTGGAAATAAATTTTTAAAAAATAACAAATATGTATACAATGTTTTTTATGCTTCTATTATAAGCTTTTTATCATCGTTACCAATTATTGCATATAATTATTATAAAATTAATATATTATCCGTGGTTTTAAATACTGTTTATGTACCATTTATAAGTATTATTATTTTTCCACTAATTCTTATTGATTTTTTTATACCAATGTTTGATGATGTTTTATTAATTATTATTAATAATTTTGAATATATAAGCATGTTTTTATCTAAAATAAAATATTTATCAATTGTCATAGGAAAACCTAAAATTATATTTATTATTTTATATTATATATTTTTATATTTATCCTTAAAAAGGAATATTAAATATATTATTCTATGTATATGTATTATATTGATTAATTTATATTTAAAATACTTTATTTTTAATCCTATAATTACATATTTAGATGCTAATCAAGGAGATAGTAGTGTTGTTGTTTTGCCACATGGTAGAACTATTTTGATTGATACAGGAGGAGTTTATTACAATAAAAATACTATATCAAAGAATATAATAATTCCATATTTAGAATCGATTGGTCTTGATAAAATTGAAATTATGATTTTATCACATGGCGACTATGATCACATGGGAGAAGCAATAAATTTAGTTAATAATTTTAATGTAGAGAAAGTAATATTTAATTGTGGACCATATAATGACCTAGAAAAAGAATTAATTAAAGTATTAGATAAGAAAAAGATTAAATATTATTCATGTATTAAAGAATTAAATATTGATAAGAATAAATTATATTTCTTACAGACAAAAGAATATGATAATGAGAATGATAATAGTAATGTTATATATACCGAAATAAATGGTTATAAATTTATGTTTATGGGGGATGCAGGAATTGATAAAGAAAAAGATATATTAGATAAATATAATTTATCAGATATAGATGTATTAAAAGTAGGACATCATGGAAGTAAGACAAGCAGTAGTAAAGAATTTATTGATGGAATTAATCCAAAATATTCCATTATTAGCGTTGGTAAAAATAACAGGTATGGTCATCCGAATAAAGAAGTATTAAACAATTTAGATAAATCAAAAATATATAGAACAGATCAGGATGGAAG
>CAZFXQ010000032.1:0-10065 GCA_964523265.1 uncultured Muribaculaceae bacterium
AGAGGGTGCAAGAAAGTCAGTTGAGTATGCTGAAAAAACTTTATCAGATTATGATTTAAAATTTGCTATTAAAGTTGTTAGTGAGTTAAAAGATTCTGAAGATAAAGAAAAATTACATAATAGATTGCAAATCTTAAGTAAAAAGATAAACGAACTAAAAGATAAAGCTCAAGATGCGGTTAATAAAGCATATGAGACAAAAAATGAAGAAGATATAGAGAATGCTAAAAAAGCTATTGCTGCTTTAGGTGATTCTGTTTTAAAATCATCGTTATTAGAAAGTTTAGAAAAATTAAGTAATAATGATTCGTTTAAAGGATTAGCATTGAAACTTGCGGATGATGCCGAAAAAACTGGTAATATTGATAGAGAAACATTATTAAAGTTAGTTAATGAGTATCAAAAGTTAAGTTCAGAAGATGCCAAAAAGTATGAAAAAACTTTAAGTTCTATTATTGATGCTTATAACTTATGTAAAGTAAATTCTAAAATAGAAAATTATAATGAACAAATAGGTTTAGATGACAAGCATGATAAAGAGCAAATGTTATTGGAAATCTTTTCTAAACCTTTTACAAAGATTATAAATTTAAATTTTGTTAAAAATATTAAGAAAAAAAGACTTGAAAAGATTAGTGAAAAAATAAATGAAGCTGATGGCACAAGAAGAGAAAGATTACAAAACCGTTATAATTACTTAAGAAATGAGTTATTAGGCTATGATATCCCAAGTGGTGTTAAGTTATTTAAATCTCAAAATAAAATAATTGATTTGAAACCAGCTTTGTATAAGGATGGGTATGAAAAATTATCTGACGAACAAAAAGTTGAGTTTAATGATGCTCAAGAAACTTATAGTAATATAATGTCTGTACAGCTTCAAGAAAAAGCATCTGATTTAGATAATGATACAGAAAGAGTAATAAATATATTAGATAAATATATTGAGTTATTATCATATTCTGATCAACCAATAATGGCATTTAATGATGCTATGAGAGTTTTGAATAAGTATAAATTTATATTAGGTAATGGAACATATTTAGCTTATAAAAATGAGTTTAATACAATATTGAAGTATCGTACTAGTAATGATACTGACAAAGAACAATATAGTCATTATATATATGAATATGATTGTAAAGAACTTTGTGATGCTATTAATTATTATGATAGTGAAGAATATGCTAAACAAAAATATAAGATTCCATTTATTAAATAAAAATGAGGGTTTTTAAACTCTCTTTTTTTTGATATTATATATATAAAGATGGTGATTTAATTGGATGGTATAATAATAGTTAATAAACCGAAAGGTATTACAAGTCGTGATGTTGTAAATATTGTGTGTAAAAAACTAAATACAAAAAAAGTTGGACATACGGGAACTCTTGATCCTATAGCAACTGGTGTTTTGGTAATTACGATAGGAAAAGCAACAAAATTAGTTGACATTATAACAAGTGATGATAAAGAATACATAGCAGAAGTAAAACTTGGAGTTTTAACTGATACATACGATATTACTGGAAATATTATAAGAAAAGAAAAATATATTTTAGATAAAAACAAATTAGAAACAGCACTATATTCATTTGTTGGTAGTTATAAACAGGAAGTCCCTATTTATAGTGCTGTTAAGATTAATGGTAAAAAATTATATGAATATGCAAGAAATAATGAAAAAGTAGAATTACCTAAAAGAACAGTAGAAATTAAAGAAATTGAGTTATTAGAAACTGGTAATGATTATTATAAATTTCAAGTTACTGTATCAAAAGGTACATATATTAGAAGTTTAATTAAAGACATAAATGATAAATTAGGAATAATAGGAGTAATGAGTAATTTAATAAGAATAAGACAAGGTCAATTCTTTATTGACAAGTCTTATACTATAGATGATATAGAAGATAATAATTACAAATTATTATCTATAAATGATGTTTTAAAAGATAAAAATTGTGTTACAATAGATGACAATATGTATAAATTAATTAAAAATGGTAGTATTATCGATAATGTTTATAAAAAAGATATAATAACTTTTATTTATGATAATAATGTTGTTGCAATATACAAAAAATATGATAAAGATAATACAAAAATAAAACCATATAAGATGTTTGTGTGAGGTTAATATGAGTGAAAATGAATATATAAAAAACATAATAAATGCAAATAATGATTATGATATAAAAGTATATGTAAAAAAGTATGTTGATAATGAATATGATATACTTAAGTTATCTAACTTAAGTATATCAGATACTAAAAAAAAGGCTTTGTACGAAAGTATTATTCGATATTTTTTCTATGATTTATTTTACTATGAGATAAAAAAAGAAAAAGATAAGATACTTTTTTTAAAAGTGTTTTGCATTGTTAACCCTGAATTTACAACAAATTATTATCCAATGTTAAGTGATATTACTGATCCAGTTAGTGTTTTTTCTGTTGATGAATTAAAGACAATAACCAAATTTGTTAGTATAAATGATTGGGAAAGCGTTGAAGATAGTATTGGTTTTAAAAAGACAGCAGATATAATTAATGTAATAATTCCAATAAATAATGTTTTTCAAGCAACAAAAGTATTAAAATATATTCCGGTCGATAAAATGAATACTGTATACGAAGCAGCTTGTCAAGATAGTATTTGTTTTAAACATTATTATAATAATGTTGATAATGAAGAAAAAGAAAAATTATTAGATTATTATTTAATTAATAAGAAAAATGATTATTATACATCAATTTATATATTACAAAATAATTTAGTAAAAGATGATATAAGTTTAATAGAAAAATCATCATCAACAATTATATATTTGTATATTATGAATAATGATTTAAATAATGAAGATGAAAAAAAGTTAGAAAAAGCTTTACTTAAAACTAATGATTTTGAATATATTATATATTATTATTTTTATAAGAATAAGTATATGTTTTATAAAATATTTATAAATACTGTTATTTTTTTGGCATTTGTGAAAATGAATGAAGTATTATTTAAAAACAGAATGATTCTTGATGATGTCATAGATAAAATTAAAAATGAAATGGATTGGTTCAATAAGTATGTAGATGATGCTTACAAATATGAATATGAAAAGAAATTAAAATAAGGGCTAACCTTATTTTTTTAATTGTTATTGTATTTATTTTTATATTTCAGACATTATATTATTAGAAGTATATTTAAAAAATTATAAAATGTCTTATTTTATCGAAAAAACTTGACTTTTGTCGTTCTTTTGATTATTATAGAAGGCATTTATGAATTGGGGGGATTTATGACTAAGAAATATAATGTATTATTAGTAGTTTTTTTACTATTTACATCTGTTTTTATATCATACTTTTTATATTCTTTTTCAAGTGTTAAGGGTATGGATAAAACTTATATAAAAGTTATAAGTAAGTTTGATAATCTTGATACAAAAGAAAAAGAAGAAAAGATAATAAATGAATTAAAAGAAGAATTTAATAATAATGATATTATTGGAAGATTAAAAATAGATGGAACCACTATTGATACTGTTTTAGTTCAAGCAAGTGATAATAATTATTACTTAAGAAGAGGATTAGACGGTAATTATAGTGATGATGGAACTGTTTTTATGGATTATAGAAATAGTTTCGATGATAAAAAATTACTAATATATGGACATAGTTATAGAAATTCTTTAGAAGGTTTCTCACAATTGTTTTTGTATGAAGATAAAGAATTTTATAATGAAAATCCATATATTACATTAAATTTAAATGGTAAAACTTATAAATATCTTATTTTTGGTGTTTTTAGTATTTATTATAATGATGATAAATACATACATACAAAAAAAGATTTTAGAAGTGATGATGATTTTTTAGATCACATAAAATGGATTAAAGATAACTCACTTTATGATACTAATGTTGAAGTGTTAAAAAGTGATAAAATACTAACAATTCAAACTTGTTATTATAACCCAAATAATTCATATTTTATAGTAAATGCTAAATTAATTAAGGAGGCTTAAAATGAAATTAAAAAATGCATTTAAAAAATTAATGATGATAATAGTTACATTTGCAGTATTATTAACATCATTTCCAATTAATTTATTAGCAGCACCTGTTGATACAGCAATGAACAATGGTGATATTAAAGATGCTGTAAATTATGTTGGTTCGTTAAATGAACCCGGTGATGTTTTATTCACTAAAACAATATCGAAAACTGAAACTGAGGGTGAATATGAAGTAAAATTAGAAGTTAAAGGTAAAGATGTTACTACGATATCGCAAGCAATAGCACCAGTATACGCAGTTGTGGTATTTGATAGATCTGCAAGCATGGATGAAACAACTCGTAAATGTGTAAAGTATAATAGATTTGGTTGGTGTACTAAATATGAGTACATTTCAAAATGGAATAGCGCAGTTAACGGTGCTAAAAGTTTTGCAAGTAATTTACTTTTAAATATTACTACTTCTAATATAGCTTTAGTTACTTTTGCCAATGACGCATATGTAGCAAGAGGGTTTGAAAATAAAGATTTTCAAAATAACGTTAGTTTTGGAACTCCAAACGGGGGAACAAATTTGCATGCAGGTTTAATTAAAGCTAATGAACTTTTATCAAGCAATACTATACCATCTGATGCAAAAAAATATGTTGTCATAATAAGTGATGGAGAGCCAACTTTCTATATTAAAGATAATGAAGTTGAAGGACCAGGTAACAAAACAAATAAAGATGTTTATGATAATACTTTGGAAGTAGCGAATAGTATTAAAGGATATGCGGAAATATTTTCTATTGGCTATCAATTACCAAGCGGAATAGTATATGATAGTTTGACAGCTGAAGGAATTTTAAGAAATATGGCAACAGAAGATGAATATGGTTCGTATTCACATTACTATAATTCTGATCCTGATAAAGTTGCAAGTGCATTCAATGATATTGCAGGAATTATAACACAGAATTCTCCAGCAGGTACTAATTCAGTCGTAATTGATACATTAGGTGATGCATTTGAAATAGTTGATGACAGTTTTTCTTCTACACCAACGTCTATTAATGGAGATAAATTAACATTTAATGTAGGTGATATTACTGAAGAAGGCACAACTATAACATTTAATATTAAATTAAAAGATAATTTATTACCTGGTTTATATGATACAAATGATGTAGCAAATGATGGTGTCAAATTATCATATATTGATGCAAACGGAAATGAAACTTCACAAGTAATTAAAACAATTTCTAATTCGGCAGAAGTTTATTATAATCCTGATTATAATTATGTAGTAGAGTATTATAAAGATGATCAAATAATTAATACAGTTCCAGGTTCTGCTAAGTATGGTGAAACTAAAGATTATGAAGAACAAAATATAACTGGATATGAAGTTTTGAAAGTTACTGATTATCAAGGTGATATTCTTCAAAATCAAAAACTTATAATAAGTAATGATGAAAGTAAAAATGTAATGAAAGTATATTATGTTCCAAAAAAATATGCTTATTATTATAAGTTCAATTACGCTGGTACGCTGGATGATAGTTTAACAAAAGAAGAACAAGCAGATTATGGTTCAACAATCGAAATTAATATGCAAATTTTTAAAGAAAAATATGGTAATTATGGAGATAAACTTGGTTATGTATTTGAAAAATTTGATCCAGATAAACGTACTATAACAGATGATTTAAGCAATAACGTAATAAATGTATGTTATAAAAAAGGTAATTTTAAATATACTATAAGACATAATTATGAAGATAATATTGTTGAAGAAGAAATAAATGAAGCTGAATTTGAAAAGGAATTTGAATTAGATGATATAAAGAAAGTTATTGATGGATATCGTTATAATAATGCAAGTTCTACAAAATTAATAATTACAGCTAACGAAGATGAAAATATAATAAATTTATATTATAAGAAAAATAATTATGGTTATAGAGTTGAATATTATTATGATGGTTTACTAGATGAAAGTAAAACTTATGGTTTATCTGCATTATTTGGTGATAAAATAACTACTTATAAAGATAAAAGTGAAGGATATAATTTAGATAAAGTAGAAGAATTAACTATTTCATCAAATGAAGACAATAATGTATTAAGGGTATATTATGTTAAACCAGTACAAGAAATAAAAGAAATTGAACAAGAGTATATAGTGCCTCCAAAAACAGGAGTAAATATATATAGTTCATTAATAATAATAGGATTATTATTAAGTGCATTAGTTATAAAATTAAGAAAGCTTATTTAAGCTTTCTTTTTTTGTAAAATATGTTGACAAATAATAGATATGAGTGTTATAATTTATGTGCTGTTTCAAGTTATATATATTTATTTTTTGAATATAATAAATAATGGAGAAATACCCAAGTCTGGTTGAAGGGACCGGTCTTGAAAACCGGGAGGTCGCGTAAGCGGCGCGGGGGTTCGAATCCCTCTTTCTCCGCCATTTAAAATTTACATCGCGGGATGGAGCAGCTCGGTAGCTCGTCGGGCTCATAACCCGAAGGTCGTAGGTTCAAATCCTACTCCCGCAACCAAGTTAATTACTTAAGTTTAGACTTAAGTTTTTTATTTATCAAAAAATGTCTAATATATGTTTTGCTAATTGACACTAGGGGGGGGGGCAGATGGTATAATAAACACATAGAATAGGAGATGTGTGTTTGTTATGTTTAAAAATAAGGTAGGAAGACCTTCTAATGAAACAATAAAGAAAAGAAGAATATTTAATATAGTATTAATAGTAATAATATTTATTGTATTATTTTCGTTAACGTATACATTAACAAATATAAGTACGAAAAGATTAAAAGGAGATTCAGGACCAACTTATTATGGTGTTTCATGTGATGAGGATTCGGCATGTTACGAAGCTGGATTTAGAAATGGAAATTTATATCAAAGAGTAATAGATAGTTATAATAGTGGAAACGGAGGAAGTTTATCATATAATGATGTAATAACAGATGATGAGCTGTCAGCAATAAGATATTTGGATGCTGGAAATGGAAATATTGATGATACAACAGGTATAGAAAAGCTTGTTAATTTAGAGGAACTATATTTATCAAATAATAATATTACATCAATAGATTTAAGTAATAACACCAATATAGAACTTTTATATTTAGATAAAAATAGTCTAAATGAAATCAATCTAAATAATCTAACAAATTTAACACTATTAAATGTAAATGAAAATAATTTATTTTCATTAAATATAAGTCATAATTTAGAATTAGAACATTTGCAAATAAATGAAAATAATATAGGAATGATGAATTTTAGTGAGAATATAAAATTAAATGTGCTAGCAATTGACTACGATACTTTTTCTTTGAGTGACATAAATATTGATCAGTTAACTACACTTGTTATTGATGGTTATATATTATTAAAGAATGAAAGTTTGGATTTATCTACTTTAGGGATAACAATGGATAGTAGTGTCGAGATAGAAGATGAAGATGTTATATCAATTGAGAATAATATAGTAATTGCAGAAGATATAGGAATATCAACTTTAATATCTAATTCAGCAGATAAAGAAATAACCATTGTATTCATTATTTCTGATTCAATAGAAAGTAGTAAATATAATATAGATTATGAAAATAGATATATTTATACAGGATTGGATGAAGATGAAGAAATAATAAATAATTTATATTATGAACATGAGTTTCTTGATATGTTAGAAATAGATGAATATGACTTTGATATTAATAATAATTTATTAAACATTAGTATACCTGATACAGATCTAAATTCAAATATTGATACTAAAGTAAGACCATACAAATTAGGAAGAATAGATTTAAGTAATTATGAAGTAAATGGAAAAGTAATAACAGTAGATAGTTCATTTAACTATGAGGATGTGCCTTATTATAATGTTACATTAGAGTATAGTGATAATGAGTTAATAGTAAAAGATTTAAATGGTAATGAAGTAGATAGATATACTGTTAATGTAAGTGGTAATACATTACCAGAGCCCGAAGAAATTGATCAAGGAAACGAAAATGGAACCCAAGCACCAGAAGATAATAGCAGTACAACAAAAAGTAGTAATATAGAAGAAAGTACAACAACGAAAGTAGTTGAAGAAAAAACGAGTAAAAAAACAACACTAAATAAGTTTGAAAATAATGCTAAAACATATGATGATATAGTTAAATACTTTATTATTGGTGGTATAGCAGTAGTACTAATTATAGGTGTAATAATTTATACAAAGAAAAAGCAACCGTAATGGTTGTTTTTATATTTCTATCATTTCTTCAATTTGATTGTTTTCATCTTTTTCAACATGTTTTATAATATCTTTTCTTACCAATGGTAAAACAGCTAAATATGTAATAGTAAAACCAATTTCAATTATTAATAGATACGTATAGGCTTGTTTTTTTGCTTTTTCTATAGCTTCTTCTTTTTGCTTATAATATTCTTGTAATCGTTCACCATCATATATTTGAGATATTATGTGTTCCTTGTATTTTAAACCATAATCCGAATTAATTCCTTCATCTATTGTTTTGTTTACGTTCGATAATTGATAAACTCCATTAATAATACATACTATAACTGTAAAAATAACTATGTTTCTCATGGTATTAGCTACTTCTCTTCGTGGCATGGTTTTATTCTTAAAAACGGTACTTACACTTATTTTCCAGCAGGTAAATGTTATTATTCCTTGTGCAATAACTGATATTATACCCATTATCATCATTGAATTTATGTGTTCTGATAAAAGTGAAAATCCAAAACTATAAATAAAACCAAACAAAAAATTAAATAATATAAAGTAGAGTATTAAACCCCGTGAAATTTCTCTTGATGACACTTCTTCTTTATTTCCCATACACTTCTCCTTACTATACATCAGTATTTTATCATATTCATTTTTTTTAATCAATAATATTATTTTTCAGTTATTAAATAAGCAATTATTACCATAATAATAGTGGTGATATTATGGCGAAAAGTTTATGGCAAAAAGATAATTATAATAAAAATTTAAAGAAAATAGATAATAATTTGAAAACGGATATATTAATAATAGGTGCAGGTATAACAGGTGTAACTTTGGCATATAACTTAATTAATACAAAATATGATGTTATATTAATTGATAGAGGGAAATTTTATAATGAAGTAACAGCAAAAAGTACAGGAAAAATTAATTATTTACAAAATTTGGTTTATCAAGATATAGAAAGTATGTATGATTTCAATGGTGCAAAATTATATTATGAATCACAAAAAGATGCTATTAGAATAATAAGAAAGAATATAAAAGAGAATAGTATTAATTGTGATATTAAAAGGAATATATCCTCTTGTTTTACTTATGATGAAGATGAGAAAGAAAAGTTTAATAAGGAAAGGAAATTGCTAGATAAATTAGGTATTAAATATGAATCAAATGTTAATTTATTTAATGGTGCAAAAGATATAATAACAGTTAATAATTGCTATGTATTTAATCCTGTTAAATACTTAAATGGATTGTATAAAACACTAAAAAAACATAATAATATACATATGTTTGAAGAAAGTTTAGCAACTAAAATAAAAAAAGAAGAAGATAATTATATAGTAAGTGTAAATAATTATGAAATAACATGTAAAAAACTTGTTCTAGCATGTAATTATCCTTTTTTTACAATACCGTTTTTAATGCCATTTAAAACGTATATTGAAAAATCATATATATGTGCATCAAAAGTTAAAAAAGTTAAAAATATAGATGGAATAACAACCGGTGGTAATGTTATTTCTTTTAGATATGATGAGAATAAGTATTTTATTTATTTAAATAATTCTTCAAAGTTATCAAGTAAACTTAATTTTAATAAAAACACTTTAGATTGTGAAAATGGAATTATAAATATGACAAATGAAAAACCGAGTTATAAATGGATGAATATGGATGTTATGACAAATGATTATATACCATATATAGGTTCTATTTCAGATGATGATAAAAATTTAATCAATAGTCAACCTAGGAAAAAAATGGAAA
>CAZFXQ010000033.1:0-9499 GCA_964523265.1 uncultured Muribaculaceae bacterium
TTTTTTACCAGTAATATTATCTTTTACTTTCTTACTTACTTCTATTCCTTGAGCTATTAACACATTACCATTTCGCATTAAAAGTACCATAGCAAAATCCTTATATTCTTTTGTTGAAATAGAAAGTATTCTCATATTGGGATTAGATAAAAAATCATTAAACAAAAGAAAAGCATCTCCATTTATTCTAAAACAACTACCAGAGCGATATCCTATGACAAAATTTTTTATATCACTCAATTTAATAAGTTCGAATGAATATTCATTAATATCAGGTATATTTGTACTTATAATTGATGACTTATCTTTCTTTTTTAATTTATTATTATAAACATTAATATTTTTATTAATAATTTCATTTTCGTTTTCTTCTATACCATATTTGTGATAATATGACAAAACAATATCATTTAATATATCACCTGTTACTTCTGGATTTTCTAATCTGGAAGATAAATACCTTTCACTTAATAACATAGATAGTTTTTCTATATTTATTTTGGTTCCTAACTTCCTTATAAAATAGCTTAATTCATTATAAAAATAGTCAAAATTAATAAATACTTCTAAAAAATTCCCGTTTAATATCTGTTTTAAATTATTGTTTAGATCCTTTTTATTACTAAATAAAAAACTATTAAGTATATTATTATTATTATTTAGTTTGTTATTTTTAATGTCTAAATTATTGAATAAATAATAAATTATTTCATAATCAACTAATCCATATTTTCCATTTAATATTTCTATAGCATTATCTAATCCAACAGAATAATACATTTTAATAGCTATCTTTTCGCATTCATCTTCTGTTTGATAACAAGTTTTTTTTAATAACCAACGAGAATTGTTAATTATATTCTTTTTTAGCGTTATATTATTATCACTTAAAGGAATATTTTTTAACATATTAACAATATAATTAATATGTTTATCTTTCATTAAAAAATATTCTTTTGGTGTTAATATGCTTTCTATATATACTGTATCTATTTTATTATATTTTAAAAAACTAATTAAATCATAAATACTATTAGAAATTATAATAGTAAATAATTCTTTATAATTGTTACTATGAACACAATTTAAAAAAGAAATATAAAACTCTTTTGGCATATCTTCTACTTTATAATAATAATTCTTTATAAATATTTCTACTAAACTGATATCATTACTTAGTAACTTATTAAAAATATTATAAAGCTTAATAATATCAATTACATTTAATTTCTTCTTACTTAATTTTCTTATTTTATCATCTTTATTCATAAAATTCCCATTTATTTGAGAGTTATTTTAACATTAAAATAAAAATAATACAATAAAAAAGAAAGTTTCCTTTCTATTCGTCATCTTCATCATCAAACAGTGATTTATAAGATGGTTTTTTAGAATCTAACTTCCTTTTAGCATCCATTACTTCTTTTAATTTTTCTTTTTTACTTTTCTTTATAACTTCATACTCATCATTATCTATTTTTTTTACTTTAGGTTCATCACTAATTTCAACGTCATCTATATTATATGAATCTTCCTTTTTTTCTTTTTTTCTTGATCCTTTAATAACTTTAACTATGATAGTTAATACCAAAAGAGCCCCTAACCCATATATTATATATGTCATGTATTTAATTTTTTCATCATTTACTTTTAATATATCTTCATTAAAAAGCTGGAAAGTATCATCTTTTTCATTATATGAATAATATCCTTCTTTACCTGTTTCTAAATTTTTAGCATAAACCAAGTAAAAATTTGTACTTTTTAATTTATAACCATTTATTTTTTCACCATGATATTTAAAACTAGTTTTTTTAAAGTATTTTAAAAACGACTTACTTTTTCCTTCTAATACTAAAAGATTAGAAAAACTGCCCTTCACGACATTAAACAAAGAATACTTATTTGTTTTCTCATCATAAATAAATAATCCAATATTTCCTTTTTCGTCTTTTAAAGTAACAAGTGTTATTTTTGTTATATCACTTTTGTAACAAGTTACATCTTGATCATCTATCTTTATTGTACTTTCAGAAAAACCTGTTGGTATTTCTTCTATCTTTGCATTTTTTCTTACTAATGTATATTTTTTATTATTTATACTTACCTCAACAGGATTAAGTTCTTCAACAGTTAAATTAATGACATATGTTTTTTTCTCACCATGCTGAGCTGTAACTATAACTTCTATTTTATTTAATCCATCAACAACTTCTTTAATACCCGCTCCTTCTACTTGTGCTGTTTTATCCTCTGTTTCTGCTATTATGTTAACACTCGTTGTATCAGGCGGCATAGTTACACTATATTCTAACTTATATTTGTTAAATTCAGGTGTTAAACTTGCACCTTCTATGCTCAAATTACTCAAATTATTATTTCTACTATATGACTCTTCTATTTCTTGCTGTGTCTTCATTGTAATTGTTGCTTTATTAGTATTCGCTAAACACTCATTTTCACTTTCAAAATCAATAACAGACGCACTTACCGGTTTAAATTCTGTATTTCCTGACTTTAACGCTGTAAAAGAATAAGTATAACTTACACTTTTTTTACTACCATTACCATAATCAACAATATGCAAGTTACCACTATTTAATCTAACATATGAAGAATTATAATCTAATGTATAGTTCCACGAACCAAGTGCAGCATTTGATGATACGGTTACAGTGACATTAAATGATTGACCAACAACAGCATTAGATGGTGATTTAACACCAATAGAACAACTAGCAGCATTAATATTTATTATACCTATAAAAAACGTTATTAAAATTAATATAAAATATCTTAACTTTTTTTTCATAACTTCCCCCTTACTGAGAAATATCTTTAACACCTAATAAATATTTTTGAATAATAAGTAAATCTTTAATAGATACTACACCATCTTTTGAAACATCTGCCGAATTATTATATACTCCTTCTAATCTTCTTGATCCTAATAAATATTTTTGAATAATAAGTAAATCCTTAATAGATATTACACCATCACCAGATGGATCACCATAAATACAAGCTTCATACACCTTATTATCAATGCTTAAAATATCTCCAGTTGCTATACTTCCCGTCACTTTAGATACCCAGCTACTACTCATTATTGAAACATTAGCACCCTTTGAAACCAAATTGTTCTTAACATTACTTACATCATCCATATATTTTAATTTAGTTAAGTAAGTTAATTTAATATTATATCCTGAATTGCTTATTTTTTGATCTGTACTTATATTATTAACAGGAGTAGTTTCTTCTTTTTTTACAGTTGTTGTAGTTTCTTTCTTTGCTGTAGTTGTAGTAGATGTATTATTATTTAATAATCCTAAATAGTCATTTACACCTACTTTAAATGCTTCATTTGGCATATTACTATAAACTGGTATTGTAAATGTATAGCTATCATCTAATTTATTGCTATTCTTATATGAATTATATATTTTAGATGATTCTTGATATGGAGCCATTATATTTGTTTGATATTGATAAGCATATGTTGCTTTTTTTCTATAACTTGCAACATTAAATTTTTGGAAATAAATAGTATCTTGTCCTCTTGATACATATGAAGATGCTATAAATTTAGCTCCTCCCTTAATTGCTTTAGTTATTGAATTCCATCCTTCTTCTTTAGCTCTTATAAGTCCATTAATATAGTTTAACTCTCCAGAATATGCACCTATATTATAAAAATTATAATATCCTTCATAGCCCGCAACTGTTCCACTTACAGCAGAACTACCATTCGTGCCAACTTCTTGAATAGCTCTTGATACCAAATGAACAGGTGATACATTAGCTTCTTTCGCTGCTTCAATAAAAGTATTAGCATAACTTTTGTTTACTCCATCTTCAAAATAAGTACCTTCCATAAACGTACCATTTAATAGTTTTTGAACTGATGCATTACTAGACTCTGAATAACCTAATTTTTCAAACATAAATATTCTATTTTCATTAAGAAAATTTCTAGGGTCTAAATAATATGCAACCGCATCACGAGTTGGTGCATACCAACTTGTTCCATCAACTACTATTCCATTTGGATTAGCTGAATCTTTATAAATCAATGATGGATATGAACTAGAAACAGCACTAGTACCCTTAACACTTTCAACATTTAATGATTCATTCCAGTCTAAATTATTATTATCTGCCTCAAAATTCCAATTTGGATGAACGGTATGTAATTTTCTTAAGTAAACCTTATAACTTTCTGGAAAACCACTTATTTTATTTTCAAAATCACTTTCATCATCATATTTATATGTTTTAACATCATAAAAACAAATACTCGCAATATAACCAGTATATGTCTTACCAGCATTATCAAACTTAACAGCGTACCATACCTTATTTTTTTCACCATATAAAGGTCCCAACTCTGTTTTTATATACTCAAGTTGTTGATTAGGATAGACATAAAGCGTATTACCATTTTCTTTTATTAAATCAGAAGTATCTGATGCCTTTAGCCTTATTCTACACTGTGAATCTGCTATATAACTATCATATGAAAAAGCATTAGTATTAGGCACAAATAAAAACATAAATAAAATTACTACTACTATTAATAATCTCTTCTTCATAATATCAATCCCCTAGTATTATAATTGTACCATATAATAATACATTTTTGGTGATATTGGGACAATTTTTTTGCTATTAATGTAAATTTGTGTAAACAATTAAATTTACACATAAAATACTGTTTTATTTGTGTTTTTGATATATTTATTGTATAATTAATTAGTATTTTAGGAAGTGGTATTTTGACAAAAAAGAAGAAAAAATTTAAAAAGAATATAATATTTTTATTACCATTATTGGTAGCTTATTATGTATCTAGTTTCTATTTCGTAAACCAAATATATTTTTATAACTCTTCAAAAAGTTTTATGACTTATGTTGTTAACGGGCTTGTTATTTTAACCGGACTATCACTTGTTATTTTCACATTTTCAGGATTAAAGTGTATTAAAAAGAACAAATCAAAGAAATATGTAATATACTATATTTTCTTAATACTATTTTTAGCAGCTGAAATATTTACAACATATAACATAAAAAAAATAAATGCCTCATTATCAAAAATAACAAATAAAAGTAAAGGCTATTCAACAAGTTTAATAGCATTAAAAGAAAGTAATATAAAATCTGAAAAAGATATTGATGGTAAAAAAATTGGAATTATTGATGACGAAAATAACATAGAAGGTTATATATTAGCATATGAAATTATTGATGAATTATCAATTGAAAAAGAAAACCTAATTACATATAATGACTTTGATGTTATGATTAGTGAATTATATAATAAAAAAGTTGATATGATATTTGTTAGTAGTTCTTATGTTTCAATGTTTTCAAGTATCGATGAATTTAGTGATATTGGTGAAAAAACAAATATTGTATACGAAAAAAGTCGTAAGAAAAAAAAGACGGAAACAGCAAACACCAAACTTCTTACTGAACCAATTAGTATACTAATAATGGGTGTTGATAGTGATACTGATTCACTTGAAAAAAGTAATTCATTTAATGGTGATACACTTATTTTAATAACATTTAATCCAAATACAATGAATGCAACTATTTTAAGTATTCCAAGAGATACAAGGGTTCCTATTGTATGTACTAAATATAAATCTAAAAACAAAATAAATTCATCAGCATATTATGGTGCAGATTGCGTTGTTGATACAGTATCTGAACTTACTGATATTAAAATTGATTATTGGGTAAAAGTTAATTTTCAAGGTGTTGTTTCACTTGTTGATGCTGTTGGTGGTATTGATGTTGATGTTCCTTATGCATTTTGTGAACAAAATAGCAAAAGAAAGTTTGGAAATAGTACTATTTATGTTGAAGAAGGATTCCAAACTTTAAATGGTGAACAAGCTTTAGCTTTTGCAAGAAATAGACACACATGGCCACAATATTGTGGTAGAAAATACTCAAATTACACTAGTAATGATTTCGTTCGTGGTCAAAATCAACAAACAATCATAAAAGCTATTTTAAGCAAAATTAAAAATGTAAAAAGCCTATCGGAAATATATGCTATACTTGATGTTATGGGTGAAAATATTGATACCAATATTGATAAAGATGTTATGATATCTGGTTTTGATACATTCAAAAACATTATATTTAATTCAAAAAATATTAATAGTGAAGATTTTATAGGAACACAAAGACTTTACTTATCTGGTTATGATCATATGATAGATGGTATATATTATTTTGAGTACTATGAAAAAAGTTTAAAAGAGATTAAAACTGCAATGAAAGTTAATTTAGAAATAGAAGATCCTATTATGGATAAAGAGTTTTCTTTTTCAATTAATAAACCATATGAGGATATTCAAATAGGGAAAGGAACATATTAATTCCTTTTTCTTTTTAAAGGGAGGATAAAATGAAAAAAATAATAAATAATATAAATATAGAAAAAATATTCATATTTTTCCTATATATGCAACCATTTTTAGATGTATCCGCAGGAATTCTATTACACTTTAATTATAGTATTACAATAAGTTCAATAATTAGATTTTTATTTATGGGATTATGTATTATCTATCTACTGTTTGTCATTAAAGATAAAAAAACTAATTATTATTTATTACTATTATTAGTTTATTTTATATTTTTTACAATAACTATACTAGTATCAAAGGATATTTCAACTTTAACTTATGAACTTAAAAACCTTATTTCAACTTATTATTTTGTAATTATATTTTTATTTTTATTACATCTATATAAGAACAATAAATTTGAAATTAAAAATATGTCCATAATATATATTATTTATCTATTATTAGTTTTCTTTCCCAACATATTAAATATTGGCTTTAATAGTTACTGGCACAGCAAAGAAGGACAAAGTGGATTTTTTTCTTCTGCTAATGTGATTGGTAGTATTCTATCAATAACATTACCTATAGTACTTATTAATATTAAGAAAATCAATTGTAAACTTATCATTTTACTATTAATTAATATGTATGTTATTTTTACTGTTGGTACAAAAGTTCCTGTTTTTTCATTTATAATAATACTTTCTGTTAATTTATTATATTATTTAATTAGTATACTTCAAAAAAAAGATTATAAAAAAATTAAGATTATGCTAATACCTATAATACTAGTAATTGGAATATCAATATATATGTTTCCAAAAACAACATTTTATAAAAATATTATTATACACATAAACTTTTTAGAAAAAAAAGATAATGGTAATATAACAACAAAACATTTAATAGATCATTTTATTTTTTCAGAAAGATTAACTTTTGAAGAAAGAACAAGAAAAGCTTACAATAAATCAAACATATTAGAAAAAGTATTTGGTATTGGTTATATTGAAAATTATGCAACTGATAAAATAAGACTTAAAACAATTGAAATAGATTATTTTGACATTTTTTATAGACACGGTCTTGTTGGTTTTGTATTATTTTTTATACCTATTATATATATATTAAAAAACAAAATTAAAATAAGACATTATAATTATGTAAAATTAAACATAATTTTATCACTAATATTGATATTTACTCTTGCATTATTTCAAGGTCATATATTCGTAACACCAAATAATAGTATATTTGTTGCACTAATTCTTTCATTAACATATAATAATTCATATAAATTAACAAAAAAAGAAGCTATCAAATAAGCTTCTTTTTATTTTGTTTTGGTTTTTTCGTATACCGGTATTTTAAGTGGTTGATCTAATGGTACATAACCAATATAATACTCTCTTGGTGCATATATACCAGAATTATAACCCATAATGACATTTACACTAATACCATATTTATCTGCAATATCAGGTAGTCTTTCACCTGGTTTTGCATAATACTCTTCAAATGAACTTGGCTCAACAAACACTTCTTCATCAAATCTTTTTTGCATATTTGCTGCTGCTGCTGGATCATTAGTATAAAGTGTAAATACTTCACCATATGGCAATACATCATTTGGTAAATATTGCATCATTACACCATCTTTTTCAAAATTAAAGGATTTAATAAGAATATTATGCATATTAATTAATTTGTTTGGGGTAACACCTATATTAGTTATTCTATATTGAAAACTATACTCTTTCTTTACTGGCTCATTAGCAGGCTTTTCGTGTTCGGTTTTTACCTTTTCTATTTTTTCCATTATTTCCTCTGCTTTATCATTTTTAACATTGATATTTACAGCCTTTTTTGCATCTTTATCTCGCATTTTTTCAATCAATGAATCAATTTTAAGGTCTTTTTCACTGATACCATAATGCTCACATATTTGTGTAATACTCATACCGTATGATGGTACATAAACATCTGTATAATTATTTTTCTTATACACATTATATCCAATTATTGAACCTGTAATAGTACCTGCTATAATAAATGAAGCTGCTATTTTTTTTAATGCACTTTTATTTAAAACAAAAACTTTAAATATTCTTTTGCTTCTTAAAAGTGCTCTATCATAATTTGTCTTTGAGCCATAGTTTTCTAACGTTTTCTTAAAACCATAATAAAAATTATAAACAATTGCATTAAGATTTTTATCAAATAATCGTTTACTATCATCTTTTTCTAATTCATCTAATATTTCATCAAGTTTCTTATTTAATTTCTCTTCATTTATATTTCTTGGAATACCCAAAAGTTCATAATAATCTAACATATTTTATCACCTAATATAATAGTACCAAAACTAAAAATAAAAATCAAATAAATTAATATAAAATGTAAAAGGAAGTATAAATTATACTTCCTGAATTACTGTAATTATCATTGGTTTACATTCTGTTTCTTCATATAAATACTTTGATAATCTATCTCTTATTCCTAATTTTATTTTATTATATTCAACGTAATTATCAAGCGTATTTTCCTCAATTACTTCCCTTGATATTCTTTTTATTTCATCAATTAAATCTGCACTTTCTTTTACATATATGAATCCTCTTGTTAAAACTTCTGGAAGTGCTAATATTTCTTTAGTTTTCTTATCTAATGTTGAACAAATTATAACAATACCATTATCAGATAATAATTCCCTATCTTTCAGAACCAATTCCCCAATATCTTGTGATGATGAACCATCAATTAATATGTCATCTGTTTTAATACGCTCATTACTTTCTTTTAACACTCCATGTTCAATAGATATAACATCTCCATTTTGTTTTAATATTATATTCTCTTTTGGCATACCTAAATGAAGTGCGTTATTAGCATTAGCAACCATGTGACGATATTCACCTATTACTGGAACATAATATTTTGGATTCATCAAATCAAGCATAAGCATAATATCTTCACTTGAAGCATGATGAAGTAAATTATCTTTTTTAGACAATGTAATTACATTTGCACCCAATTTTGATATATCATCTACTATTTTTATAGCAAATTTTTCATTATAATCATTAATTGGTTCCATGAATAAAATTGTGTCTGTTGGTTTTATTTTT
>CAZFXQ010000034.1:0-8847 GCA_964523265.1 uncultured Muribaculaceae bacterium
GGAGAAGGAAATGGCAACCCACTTCAGTGTTCTTGCCTGGAGAATCTCAGGGACAGGGGAGCCTGGTGGGCTGCCCATTTGAAGGTAACAAAAGAAATCTAATATTGTTATATTTAGAAAGTATGGAGTCATCATTATTTTCTAAAGAAAACAATGGTGCTTTTGAAGTATCAAGGATACCAGAATTAGAGAAATTAGCAAAAGAAAACATCAATTTTTCTAATAAGGATGGATTAGGAGGAATGCTTCAGTTAGACTCAACATCATTTACAATTGGTTCATTTGTTGCAAGCACATCATCAACACCATTATTATCTGGGGGATATAATACTTCACAAGAAAAAAAACAGTCTTTTTCAAATGTAAAAACGTTAGGTGATGTACTTAGTAGTAATAATTATAATTTAGAATTTATGCAAGGATCAGATATTAAGTTTTCAGGAACAGATAAGTATTTAAAAAATCATGGGAATTATAACATATTTGATTATAATACTGCTAAAGAAAGAAATTACATAAGTGATAATTATTTTGTTTGGTGGGGAGTTGAAGATAAAAAACTATTTGAATATGCGAAAAAAGATATAATAGAATTAGCAAATAAAGAGAACCCATTTGCATTTACTATGTTTACAATAGATACACATTTTAAAGATGGATACTTAGATAGTTCTTGTGATAATAAATTTAGTGATAAGATGTCTAATTCTTTTGCTTGTTCATCAAAAAAGGTTTACGAATTTGTTAATTGGATAAAAAAGCAAGATTTTTATGATAATACAATGATTGTTATATTGGGTGATCATGTTACTATGCAAAGTTCATATTATGAAAAAGCTCCTAATTACCAAAGGACAGTATATAATGTGTTTATTAATTCAAAAAAAGAAAATGTAAATAGTAAAAATAGACTCGTATCAGGGTTTGATATTTATCCAACAATTTTATCTGGACTTGGCGCATCTATGTCTTCAAATAAGATTGGTTTTGGGACAAACTTATTTTCATCTGAAAAAACAAATTTAGAAATTTATGGATATGATTATTTTAAAGAAGAATTAAAGAAAAAATCAAATTATTATTATAAAAAAATTTTTTAAATTCATGATTATTAATTTACTAATTATGATTTAAGTGATAAAATATCCTTATTGGGAGATTATATATGAAAAGTAAAGACGATTTGAAAATTGTTTATAAATATTTGAATGGTATTATTGTTCGGTCTGACGAGTATAAGAATTTGTTATATTCTTTAACATCTGATGAAATTATTGAAAGTAAAATAAAGGAATTATTTAAAGGAGATATTTCTTTATTTGAAGAGCTAATGAGTGATGTTGGATTTATTTTTGAACTGACTAATAAATTAGGAAAGGAAAATGATTTTGCAAAATGTGCAATTTCCTCTGTTTTGACTGATAATGCAATTGAAAGCGTTATTAATGTTAAATTCATTGAGACATTATATGGAAATCCATTAAAAAATGATATAAGTTTGAATGACGTGTTGTTTTTGATATTAGAATCGGTTATTGGTTTAGATACAATTATTATGTCATTTTATGATAGAAACATAATTACATTAAGGGTAAACGAAATTATGAAAAACAAAAAAGGTGATTTTGAAGGTTTTAATGTGATTATAAATAATATATATAATGGTTTAAGTGATTGTCAAAGTTATGATGAGATAATTACTGGTCTATCAGATTATAAAGATGAATTAGCAGATTATATTCAAGGTGGATTAGATATGCAGTTGTATGAAATAATGAATAATCCACAAGGTAGTTATGATAATTATAATATGTTGTTTGCAAGAATTAATGACTTGATACCAAAAATAAATGCAAAAAAAATGTAAACTTTTGTAAAATGCATAAAAAAAAGATTTTGTTTGGTGTATAATGAAAATAAGGAGGGGATAGTAGTGATTTATCCATCAATTGATAAGTTATTATCAAAAGTTGGTTCAAAGTACTTACTAGTTCATATTGCATCAAGAAGATCGAAAGAAATAAATGATACTAAGCATTTACAAATGCCTATTGAAAGTTATAAGTGTAGTAAGAATATTGGTAGGGCACTTGAAGAGGTTATGGAAGATCTAATACATATTAAATAGTATTAGTTTTTTTATAGGAATTAAAACAAACTATTGTTCGTGATTAAATTGCTTGATAGGAGGTATTTTATTTTGAAAATAAAAAAGTTTAAAAAGACAAAAGATGATATATATGAATTGCTACTAGAAAATAATGAAAAACTAATACTTTATGAAGATATAATTTTAAAAAATGATTTACTTATAAAAAAAGAAATTGATGAAAGTATAATTAGTAAATTAAAAAAAGAAAATGATTACTCATCTGTTTATAATTTGTGTATAAAGTACATTTCTTTTAAAATGAGATGCAAAAACGAAATAAAGAAATATTTATTAAGAAAAAATATTAGTAATGAAATCATAGAAAATGTTGTTTCAAAACTTGAAAAAGAAGGTTATATTAATGATAAAAAATATGCCGAATTTTATGTGAAAGATAAATTTAAATTAAGTAGTAGTGGTCCTTTAAAAATAAAAAAAGAATTAACTAGTTTCGGTATAAAAGAAGAAATTATCGATTATAGTATAAATAACATTGAAAAAATCAACTGGGAAGAAAAACTTCAGAAATTAATTAGTAAAAAACTAAGTTTAACAAAAGGTTCAAAAAAGGAGAAAGAAAACAAAATTATTAGTTATTTTTATAATTTAGGTTATGATTGTACTATGATACAAGATATTATGCAAGATTTAGATGTGAAATCAGACATACATAAATTAAAAAAAGAATATGATTTATTAATAAAAAAATACTCAAGAAAGTATAATGGTAATGAATTGAATTATATTATTTTAAATAAATTGATGATGAAAGGATATACAAAAAAAGATATAGAACAAATAAATAATTAAAAAAATTTATTTTTATTGAATAATATGTAGAATTATATTAAAAAATGTTTTATAATTATATTAAGAATAGTAAAGAAGGTATGTCTATGATAAACTTAATAAAGAATAGTAATTTGAATGTTGGTATTTTGCAATATGATTTTGATGTTTATAAAAAAATAGCAGAAACTTTTAATGAACCACAAAAATCAGAGATAATAACGGATATAAACAGTTATAAAACACCTTCAATATTTAATAATAAATTGATTAATGTAATTGAAACAAATAGATTATTAACAGGATATGTGATATATGAGTTTAAAAGTAATAATAACGATTCTTATGTAAGTGTTGAAAAATTATTTGTTTTCGACGAATATAAGAACAAAGGAATTGAAGAAATATTACTTGAATCACTTATATATGTGTCATCTGAAGTTGGAACAAGAAATGTTGTTGCTAAAGTAAATGAATCTGAAATTAATTTGTATAAAGAAGTAGGATTTTATGAATCTGGAATAGAAAGTAATCTAAAAATTATGAGAGTTAACGTAACTTCATGTGTTAATGCAAGAAGATTAATTGATAAATTTAGGCGTTTACCAAGTGATTACATTGATTATAAAAGTATTAAGATTCTTAAAAAAATAGCAGAAACTAAAGTTAGTAATATTTATTTAACGGATGATGGAAGAATTCTTAAAATGTTTGTGTCTAATTCTTTTATTGACATAAAAGAAAAAGAAGAAAAGTTAAATTATATTAAGAAAATAAATGTGGATGAGATACTAAAACCAAAAAATTTGGTTTATTACGATGGTATTTTTGTTGGATACATCATGGATTATTTACCTGATGGCAAGAATCTATGGGATGTTAAAGAAAACTACAGTTTTGAAAGTAAAATAGATAAAATAAAAGAATTAGAAAAAGTAATTAAAAACTTGCATGCCAATAATATTTATTTATGTTATTTAGATCTTAATAATATTTTTTATGATAAAAATGGTAATTTAAAGATAATAGATTGTGATTCTTTTTCTATAACTAATAAAGGATTTGATAGTAATATTCCATTAAAATATAAAGATCCAAACGAGATACTTGTCAATGAAAAGTCTGATTTGTATGCATTTGCAGTTGTGTGTTTGGAATTATTAACAAATATAAGAATACCAAATGATACAAAGTTTGAGGATGTTGAAAAAGTATATTTAAAAAACAAAAGTAAATTACCAACAAGTTTTAAAGAATATTTTGAGCGAATTTTTAAAGGAAATGAAAGATGTTACTTGAGTGATTCTTATGAAAAATATATAGATGAAATATACAATACTGTTGATACTGAAGAAATGAAAAGTGGAAAAATAAGTGTGGTTATTTTATCGATTATGATGGTTTTAATAGCAATAATTGGTTATTTTGTGTTTAGGATAATAAGATAAGTATTTAAATACTTATCTTATTTAGTAAAGTTTTGTAAAATTATTATAATTTATACTTGAAATATTATTGTGTTTAGTGTATATTAATAACGTTACCTATTCTTGGTTATTGGAGTATTTCCGACCATAACTAGGATTAAGGCGAATATAATAAGGAGGAATAACAATGTTAAAAAAAGAAGTAAAAAAATCAATTATTGAAAAGTATGCAACTCATAAAGGTGATACTGGTTCACCAGAGGTGCAAATTGCAGTATTAACTGAAGAAATAAATGTTTTGACAGAGCATTTAAAAAATAACATTCATGATTTTCACTCAAAAAGAGGTTTATTGATGAAAGTTGGTAAGAGACGTAATTTACTTAATTATTTAAAAAATGCTGACATTAATAGATATCGTGAAATTGTTAAGAGCTTAGGACTTAGAAAATAATAATAAAAGTAGGCACTCTTTTTCGGGTGTCTTTTTATATAAAAGGAGATGTATTATGGAAAAAAGAATTTTTGAAATGAATTTTAAAGGTAGAAAATTAGTTGTTGAAGTAGGAGAACTTGCGAAACAAGCTCATGGTGCAGTACTAGTTAGATATGGGGATACAGTAATACTTTCAACAGCTGTTGTAAGTAAAGAAGCAAATGTTTTATCTGATTTTTTTCCACTAATGGTATTATATCAAGAAAAATTATATTCAGTAGGTAAGATACCAGGTGGATTTATCAAAAGAGAAGGTAGACCTAGCGAAGCAGCAACACTTGCAGCTCGTATGATAGATAGACCAATGAGACCTCTTTTTCCAGAAAATTTTAGAAATGAGGTTCAAATTGTAAATACTGTTTTATCTGTTGATCCAGATAATTCACCAGAACTTACTGCTATGTTTGCATCATCACTTGCAACATCAATTAGTAAAATACCTTTTGATGGACCAATTGCAGGTGTTAAAGTAGGAAGGGTTAATGGAGAATTTGTAATTAATCCAACAGTAAAAGAACTTGATATAACAGATATGGAACTTACTGTTGCAGGAACAAAGGATGCCATTAATATGGTTGAAGCATCATCTAAAGAAGTTAGTGAAGATGATATGCTTGAGGCTTTAATGTTTGGACATGATGCAATAAAAGAGTTAATAAAGTTTGAAGAAAAAATAATAAAAGAAGTTGGCCAAGAAAAAATGGAATATGATGTTCTTGAAATAAGTGATGAACTTAAAGAAGAAGTATATTCGTTATCTAAAGAACCATTTGACAAAGCAATGCGTATTAAGGATAAATTAGAAAAATATGCTGCAATAGACAAAGTAAAAGAAGATGTTATTGCAAAGTTTGAATATGAAAATCCTAATCTTGATAAAGATGAATTAAACGAGCTTACAACCAAAGTTAAATTATGTTTATCAGAAGTTGAATATGAAGTTTTTAGAAAGATAGTTGTAAAAGAAAAGAAAAGAGCAGATGGAAGAAAGATGACAGAAATAAGGCCTTTATCAACTGGTATTGATTTACTTCCAAGGACACATGGTTCAGCATTATTTACACGTGGTGAAACACAGTGTTTATCTGTTGTAACATTAGGTGCTTTAGGCGAACACCAAATAATAGATGGATTATCTCCTGAAGATGAGAAAAGATTCATGTTACATTATAATTTTCCACAATTTTCTGTTGGTGAAACAGGAAGATATGGAGCACCAGGTAGACGTGAAATAGGTCATGGAGCATTGGGTGAAAGAGCACTTTTGCAAGTAATACCAAGTGAAGAAGAATTTCCATACACAATAAGAGTTGTATCAGAAATATTAGAATCAAATGGCTCATCATCGCAAGCTTCAATTTGTGCTGGTTGTATGGCTTTGATGTCAGCAGGAGTACCTATTAAATCACCTGTTGCAGGGATCGCTATGGGACTTATTACAGATGGTGATGATTATACAATTTTAACAGATATCCAAGGTATGGAAGATCATTTAGGTGATATGGATTTTAAAGTTGCAGGTACAAAAGATGGAATTTGTGCTCTTCAAATGGATATAAAAATAAAAGGAATAACAAAAGAAATATTAAAAGAAGCATTAGCACAAGCTAAAAAAGCAAGAAGTGAAATTTTAAAGACAATTACAAAGCAAATAAAAGAACCAAGAAGTGAAGTAAGTCGTTATGCACCAAAAACATACACTTTTGAAATAGATCCATTAAAAATAAAGGATGTTATTGGAAAAGGTGGAGAAATGATTACTAAAATAATACTTGAAGCTTCAAATGTTAAAACAGTAACTGATATAAATGCAGTTAAAGTTGATCTTGAAGAAGACGGAAGAGTAATCATATATCACACTGATAAAGAAATAATTGAAAAAACAGCAGAAATGATAAGAAATGTCGTTAAAGAAGTAGAAATTGGTAAGATTTATGAAGGTAAAGTAGTAAAAGTAATTGATGAATTAGGATGTTTTGTTGAGTTATGGGATGGTTGTGAAGGATTAGTACATATTTCTCAATTGTCTGATAAGAGAGTAGAAAAAGCATGTGACGTTGTATCAATAGGAGATAGCATATTAGTTAAAGCAACAGGATATAAAAACGGAAAGCTTAATTTATCAAGAAAAGATGTTATAGTAAAAGAACGTATTAAGGATGAAAAAAAGACAAAAAAAGAAGAAATTAAAGAGTGATTAATTTCTTCTTTTTATTTTCTAACATCTAATATTACTGGTAAAATAATAGGTCTTCTTTTTGTTTCATCGTAGACAAAAGTAATCAAATTAGCTATTAACTGACTTTTTAATTCATTATAGTTTACTTGTTTTTTTGTTAATTCTTTATTTACAGTGTTTCTTGCAACATTTTCTATTTTTTGTAATAATTCTTCATTTTCATTAACTAGTATGAATCCTCTTGTTGTTATGTTTATTTTACCGAGTAATGTATGTGTTTGCATATTAATGTTACATATTGCAACAAGTATTCCATCATTAGCCATTATTTTACGGTCTTTTATAACTATATTACCGATATCACCAATTCTATTACCATCAACGTATACATCTTCTACATCAATATTATTAGCCTTTTTTATTTCTTTATCGTTCATTATTAGAATATCACCATTTTGAAGTAAAAATGTCTTTTCTTTTGGTATATCACAATCTATAGCAATATCTTGATGCTTTTTAAGCATTCTATATTCACCGTGAATTGGCATAAAATATTCAGGGTTAATAAGTCTAATCATTAATTTTAATTCTTCTTCATTACCATGCCCTGATGTATGAATTTCATTTTCAGGATTATTAACAAATACATCTGCACCTTGCATATAAAGTGCATTAATTGTTTTAGCAACAGATGCACTGTTACCAGGTATTGGGTTTGATGAGAAAATAACCGTGTCAGTTGGTCTTAATTTAATTTGTTTATGTGTTCCGTTTGCTATTCTAGATAAGGCAGCAAGTGGTTCTCCTTGTGATCCGGTACAAAGTAAGCATATTTCATCTTGTGGTAAAGTATTTGCAACTTCTGGTGATACAAAAATATTATCATCCTTTATGTAACCGCCTTCTATTGATATTTCAATATTATTCTCCATACTTCTACCAAATAAAGCAATTTTTCTATTATTTTTTTTACATGTTTCAACAATATGTTTAAGTCTATATATATTTGATGCAAAGGTTGCAATAATAATTCTTTCTTTTTTCTTTTCAAATATTTCTTGTAATTCCTCTTCTACCTTGGATTCACTAACAGAAAAGCCAGGTGATAATGCATTCGTTGATTCGCTAAGTAATAATCTAACACCACTTTTACCGGTGTCAGACATTTTATGTATATTACTCATAGGTCCAATAGGTGTTAGATCAAATTTAAAATCTCCTGTTTCAACTATTTTACCATTTGGTGTTGTAACTATTATTCCATGAGAATCTGGAATTGAGTGTGTTGTTGAAAAAAATTCAATTGTAAAATATTTAAATTTAACAACAGTATTTTCATCATATACTTTTAAATTGTCATAGCTAATATTTCTATCCATTAGTTTTCTTTTAATAAGACCACACGCTTGATTTGGTGCATATATAACAGGAATACTAACTGATTGAAGCAAAAAGTTAATGGCACCAATATGATCTTCATGGCCATGTGTAATTACCAGTGCTTTAATTTTATCTTCGTTTGCTTTTAAAAAGCTAAAATCAGGAATTACATAATCAATACCCATTAATTCATCTTTTGGGAACATAACACCTGCATCTATTATAATTAATTCATTATTATGCATAATAACATACATATTTTTACCGACTTCACCTAAACCACCTAATGCAACAACCATTGTTTCATTTTCTTTTGCATTAAAAATTTTCATAAATACCTAAAAACTCTCCTTTCTTTTTTTATAAAAAGAATCAACGAAGAAAATTATACTATTTTTTTTTACATTTTGTCTATTATTTGGTA
>CAZFXQ010000035.1:0-8817 GCA_964523265.1 uncultured Muribaculaceae bacterium
GTGGTACAGGGTTTTCAGGATTTTCTGACTTTGATTTTTCTGATATATTACATGATATATTTGGTGGTGGATTTGGTTTTTCATCATCATCTAATGCAAGAAGATCAACAGAAAGAAAAACACGTGGTGAAGATATAAATGTTATATTTGAAATGGATTTTATGGAAGCAGCGTTTGGTACTAAGACAGATGTTGAACTTAACATTATGGATAATTGTGATGTTTGTTCAGGTAAAGGTGGAACGGACTTTGTTAAGTGTTCCAGTTGCTTGGGTAAAGGTTTTATAAGTGAACAGCAAAGAAGTTTATTTGGATCTTTTGTAACTCAAAGAACTTGTCCTACTTGTGGAGGAGTTGGTGAAACTTATAGTAAAAAGTGTTCTAGTTGCAAGGGTACGGGTAAGAAGAAGGTAAAGAAAAAGATAACTGTAAATGTTCCAGCTGGTGTTCAAACAGGTGATCATTTACGCGTTTCTGGACGTGGTCCTGCAGGTGAAAACGGAGGACCTAATGGTGATGTTTATATTGAAATCAAAGTAAAAGATCACCCACTATTTAAAAGGGATGGCAAGGATTTATATGTTACATTACCTCTTACTATAACTGAAGCAATTTTAGGATGTAAAAAGGAAGTACCAACGCTTGATGGTAATATTATTTTAACAATACCACAAGGAAGTAACACCGGAGAAAAACATAAAGTAAAGGGTAAGGGATTACCAAGTCCAGCAGGAAGAGGAGTTGGTGATTTATATGTTATATTAAATGTTGTAATACCAACAAAATTAGATAGAACTCAAAAAAAATTAATTGATGGGCTATCAAAAACAAATTTAAAAACAAATGAGTTCAATTTATACGAAAAATATGTAAAAAAAGGATAATTAGTTTTACATATTTTTTCTTTTCAAATAAAATAATTTTATGTTATTATATAAGAGGGAAGATTATTATGAATATAAATCAAACAACAATAGATGAATTAATACAGAAATATATTTTTTTATTTGATGAAAAAGAAATTCTAAAGCTTAAAAATAAATTGATGTTTATGGTAAATAATCAATTAATTAATAACACAAGGAAAATTGTTATTGATGAAATAAAAAAGTATATTGAGGCTTTAAAATATGATGAAAAATTAAGTATTATTAATAGATATATTAATAATGTTTTAGTAGATGATGTAAGTATTATAGATACTATCTATAATATAGTAAAAAATGTATTAATTATTTCAAGTACTTTAGAAAAGGATAAAATGTTGTTTGAAATATTAGATAATCAGAATTTAAAATTGGCAATGTATGAACTTATTACTGATGATACAATAGATTTATCTAATCTTAAAAATGATTATAACCTTGATGATTTTTATTTGCTTTTTGAAATGTTTGGTGAAGAAAATGAAATTAAAATAAAGTATAATCAAAAAATAGAAAGTGATATTAGTGATATTTCTAAAATGTATTTAAAAGAAATGGGTCAAATTCCACTTTTAAGTGATGAAGAAACAGAAAAGTTATTTTTAAAAGTAAATGAAAATGATGAAAAAGCAAGGAATAAAATTGTTGAGTCAAACTTAAGACTTGTTGTTTCGATTGCGGGTAGATTTTATAGTATGTATAAAGTTTTTGATTTTAATGATTTAATTCAGGAGGGTAACATAGCATTAATAAATGCTACATCTAATTATAAATTGAATATGAATTGCAGATTTTCAACTTATGCTGTTAACTGTATAAATAATCATTTGAAAAGGACTGTTTTGAACAACAATCGTAATGTTAGCTATCCAGTGGGTATTAATGCAGATATAAAAAAAATAAAAAATGTGGTAAGTTATTTACAGAATAAATATTTAAGAAAGCCTACCACTTTAGAAATAGCTAATGAGTTGAAGTTTAAAGAAGCATATGTGAAATATTTGTTAGCATTAAATAATTATGAAATTAGTTTAAATACGAAATTATCTTTAGAAGATGGCGATGAGGCTTCAGAACTTATAGATTATTTAATAGATAATAATGTAAATGTTGAAAATGAAGCTATAAATAATATAGTTAGAAATGAAATTAAGAATATAATTAGTAGTTTTAATATTTCAGAAAGAGATTTATATATATTTTTATCATGTAACGATTTAGGATTAAACGAAAAAGAAAAATTAAGAACTTTAGGTGAAAAATATAATGTTACACATGAAGCAGTAAGACAAATATCAGAAAGAGTAAGAAGAAAATTAATGAGAGACTTACGTTTACAATATTATTATGATGAAGATGGGTTCTATTTTAATAATAAATATAAAGTGGAATTTATGGAAGAAAAAAATATTAATAAGTTTAATTCTATTTCAAAATTGAAATTTAAAGATGGAATTAGTATGCCATGTTGGTTTTATAAGAATAAATTAAAAATAGAAAAAGGAATTTCGGATGTTGAACTAAAAATAATTGAGCAATATAAAGAATATATAAAAACGAAAACTGAAGAATTAAAATTGACTTTAGTGAAAAAATAGTTATGTAAATATGGTAAAAGACGGTGAAAAAATGGAATTTAAGGGACTTACTTATGAAGAAGTAAATAAACGATTAAATGAGGGTAAGTATAATTATGATACAACATCTCCCTCAAAAAGTGTTAAGCAAATATACAGAGAAAATATAGTTACTTTATTTAATTTTTTAAATATATTTTTGGCTATCTTAATATTGATTGTAAAATCTTATAAAAATGTTTTGTTTATAGGTGTTGCAATCTTTAACACTTCAATTAGTATTGTGCAGGAATTAAGAGCAAAAAGAACAGTTGATAAATTATCTATTATGTCACAATCTAAATCTAAAGTTATAAGAGAAGGTAACTTAGAGAAAATAAGTATAAATGATATTGTATTAGATGATGTGATAAAGTATGAATTAGGTGATCAAGTAGTTGTTGATTCTGTTATATTAGATGGTGAAGTAGAGGTTAATGAATCTTTTATAACTGGTGAGGAAGCAACTATCATTAAGAAAAAAGGAGATACAGTATTATCTGGTAGTTTTATAGTGAGTGGAAATAGTATATGTAAAGTTATTCATATAGGTACTGATAATTATACTGCATTAATTTCAAAAGATGCAAAAAAAATAAAAGAAGAAATATCATCAGACATAGTAAAATCTTTGAATAAAATAGTAAAATATGTATCTATAAGTTTAATTCCAATTGGTATTTTGTTATTATTAAAACAATTTTCATTAGAGGATAACACTACACAAAATGCTGTTACATCTGTTGTTGCAGCCTTAATTGCTATGATACCAGAAGGGTTAATTCTTCTTGTTTCAACAGTTCTTGCTGTAAGTACAATAAAGCTTTCTAAATATAATGTTTTAGTTCAAGATTTATATTCTATTGAAACCCTGGCTAGGGTTGATACACTATGTTTAGATAAGACAGGTACAATAACAGAAGGTACAATGGAAGTTAAAGATATTATTCCATTAAATGGTTATACTATTGGTGAGTTAGAAGAAGTAATAGAATGTTTATCAACAAATCTAAATGATAATAATCCAACATTTAAAGCAATTAATGAGAAATATAAAAATAATTCAAGTATTAAAACTAATAAGACGATTCCTTTTTCATCAGATCGTAAATATTCAGCGGTAATATTAGATGATAAAACTTATATAATGGGTGCATTAGAATTTATTTTAGATGATAAGGAATTTACAAAGTATAAGAATAAACAAGATGAATTATCAAGGGAAAATAGAGTAATTGGAGTTGTTAAATCCGTAGGAAAGCATAAAGATATTTTAAAGAATAATTTAGAAGTTATAGGATATATTCTAATTAGAGATAAAATAAGAAACGAGTCATATTCATTAATTGAGTATTTTAATGAAAATGAAGTTGATATTAAAATAATATCTGGTGATAATCCTATTACTATTTTAAATATAGCAAAAGAAGTTGGTGTAAGTAATCCAAGTTGTTATGATATGACTAATTTAACAAAAGATACTAATCTTAATAGTATTGTTGAAGAGTATAATATTTTTGCGAGGGTAAAACCAGATCAAAAAAGATTACTTATAAATGCATTAAAAAATAATGGTCATGTTGTTGCGATGACAGGAGATGGCGTTAATGATGTTTTAGCACTCAAAGCATCTGATTGTGGTATTGCTGTTGCATCAGGATCTGATGCAGCAAGAAATGTTTCTGAAATAGTACTTTTAGATTCTAATTTCGATTCTGTAAAAAGAATAATAAATGAAGGAAGACAAACAATTAATAATGTTCAAAGATCAGCCACATTATTTTTATCAAAAACTATTTATGCATCATTACTTGCATTATTATTTTTATTCATTAATTATCAATATCCGTTTGAACCAATTCAAATGTCATTAATTAATACATTTACTATTGGATTTCCTGCTTTTATATTAGCACTTGAACCTAATCATGACAGAGTTAAAGGAAAGTTTTTAATAAATGTAATTAGTAAAGCTATTCCAAGTGGTCTTACAACAGTTGTTAATATTTTGCTTTTAGTGTTGCTTTCAACTTTGTTTAAATTAGAATATGAAATGACTTCAACGATAGCAGTTATAATTACGATATATACAGCAATTCTTTTAATATATAGAATTAGTAAACCACTTAATCTTTTAAGAAAATCACTTATTATTTTTATAAGCATTATGTATTTTGTAATAATGATGACAAAAGTTGGTAGACTTATTTATTCACTTGAACTTATATCACCAAATGCAATATTAATACTAGTGTTTTTAATGTATGTTTCAACAAGAATATTTGTTATGTTAAGTAAACTTATTAATAGCTTTATAGAAAAAAGAAAAAGATGGTTTATATAAAAATCATGTTTTTACATGATTTTTTTATTGACTTTTTATAAAAAAATGGTATCATATAACACGCTTAAAATTATTGGTTTTTATGAGTTGGGGTATTAGTTATGAATGGTAAAACTAGGAAAAAGAAAAAAATAGAGTTAAAAGAATTAGAAAAAAAAGCAAATAATTTACAAAAAAAAATTAGTGCACAAAGAAAAGAAAATATTAAACAATTGAATAAAAGAAATTTTAAATTAGTTAAACATACTGCTAAATTTACTTTACCATTGGTTTTAACAACTAGTGCAACGGTAGGAGTATTTAGATTATTTGGGTTAGGGTTTCCTTGTTATGTTGATGATATAAAAATGTATAAAACATATAATCTAGATTATCAGTCTAATGGTTATGTTCAAATGGATGAAGAATATAGTAGATATAATTTTTTTGATGATCATGTGAATTCTTTAATAGTTTATATGCCATGGAAAAAATATGAAGATGGATATAAACGTTTAAAGCAAACGTACAAAGTAGATAAAATATCATTAGATTTGTATAATGAAATATTAAACAAAAATTATGATTATATATTTAATAATCTTATTTTAAATAGTGAGGAAGAACAGTTTATAAACGTAATAGACGAAAGTAAAAATGATACTATTGTAAGAGCAGATTTACGTTTAGAAGATAAAGAAGATGTTTTAAAGTATAATGAAACTGATTTAAGAAATACTATTGTTACTATATCTGAAATCTTGATTATTTTAATAGGAGGAGCTGTTGTAGAGTACAATAGAACATATGATTATATGGATTATATAGATTCAGTGAAACAAGCAAATAAAGAATATAAAAATAATGTAGCACCATTAAAGCCAATGAAACATGATTTAAAAGAGACAAACGAAAAAATAAAAATTTTAAGTAAGTCTGATAAGAGGTAAAGTTATGTATGATAACAAAAAGATTATTGATATATTTTCTTGTAATATAGATAAATTGGAATATGTGATTAAAAACAGAAAAATGTATAATCTTCGTAATGAATTA
Source organism: uncultured Muribaculaceae bacterium (assembly GCA_964523265.1). Taxonomy (GTDB): domain Bacteria; phylum Bacillota_I; class Bacilli_A; order RF39; family UBA660; genus Aphodocola. Next base: position 5,922 of record CAZFXQ010000035.1, read on the forward strand.
AAAGAGGCTTTACTTAAGAGTCTTATTATATCAAATGATATTATTCCTTTTATTATTGCTATAGGATTAACCGTATCATCTGCTAGTAAATTAAACTTGTTCTCTTTTGTTGATTATATAGTAAATCCTGTTAGAATTGAAGAAATTGATACATCAAGTGGTATTCATTTGAAAAACACATCACGTGATGTTAAATACAAAGCAGAATTAATACAATATACAACAGGTTGGACTATTAATAGTAATGGTATGTATGAAAGAACAGTAATTTCTTATAGAATTAATAATGACTTAAAAAAATTAGATAAAGATAAGATCCTTTCTATGTCAAATAAAGAAATTGAAAAAATGTTAATTAAAACAAACGTTGAAACAATTAGTAAGAATGTTTTATCTCCAGATGATAATATTTATAAAGAAGATCAGATTATAATTATTGGAAATTCGAAGGAAAGTTTGAATGGAAAACTAAATAATGATATTATTAATTGGGCTATTTTAGTGTTTGGTGCTTTCCTATGTATTCCTACATATAAAAAAATAGAAAAACTAATTTTAAAGACAACTATTGAAGAAAAGTCAAATGAATGGTCATTTTTATATAAGAAAATCACTGTTGATGATTTAGAAGACTTAAAATTAATTCTCGCAATAAGAAAAAGAAATTTAACAATGTTAAATGCAAAGAACAATATTCCTAATGCACTAGAAAAAGAAGATAAGCGTACATCTTATAATGGCTCATGTTATATACTTAGAAAGACAAAAAATAATAAAGAGGTAAAAAATGAATAAAGATTTTATTAATGCTAATAGAAATGATTTTTTTGCATTATTAAGAGGAATTGATTTACAAGATTTATTAGTATGTGTATCTAATTATTTATTAGAGTATAAAGCAGGGCTTAATTTACCACATGATGTTACTATAGGCTGTGAACTTGAGTTTGAAAATTTAAGTCCAAAAACAAAGAAACAAATAATAATGTTTATTAATTGTGAATTAGTCGGATGGAAAGTAAAACGGGATTTATCTTTAAAAAGGGGAGCAGAAATTAATTCACCTATAATGAAAGATGAGAAGAAGTATTGGCAAGAATTAAAAAAAGTATGTGATTACCTTACATTGAATAAGGTTGATACAACAAGAAATGCAGCAGGACATATTCACATTGGAAATATACTAGGTGATGATGTTGAAGCATGGAAAATGTTTTTAAAATTATATTTGGCTTATGAGTCTATAATGTTTAGATTTTTTTATGGCGATAAAATAAGTGCAAGAAAAAAAATAATAGAATATGCAAAGCCTACATCTAATTATTTGAATAAAAATATTAGATATATTGATGAAGCAAAAGATATTTTAGATATTGAAAAATGTATAGATCTTGGTAATAGATATTATTCTCTTAATTTTAGTAATTTATGTATTGGTGATGAACAGTTTAATTTTGAAATAGATACAATAGAGCTTAGATGTCCAAATGCAACAACAAATGCTATAATATGGCAAAATAATATAAACACATTTGCAAAGATGTTGGTATCTTCAAAAGATAAAGTAATGGATGAGGATTTTTTGAATTACAAAGTAAAATGTGAAGCTAAATCATTTTATAAAAATTCATATTTATATAATGAAATAGATTTAATGGGTGCACTAGAGTTTGTTGATTTGGTATTCGATAATAATTTAGATAAGGTTTATTTTTTAAGACAATATTTTAAAAATTTTGAGGATAATTTTTGTATAAAAAATGCTGTTAAAGCAAAAAAGTTTTGGAGATAGTTATGATGAAAAAGTATTATTTAGCATATGGAAGTAATTTAAATCTAAAGGATATGAAAAAAAGATGTCCAAAAGCAAAACCAATTGGTAAAATTTTACTAAATGGTTATCGTTTAGTATATAAGGGTTCAGCAGATGGTTATGCTTATCTTACTATTGAGGAAGATGAGTATTCAAGTATTCCGTTAGGTATATTTGAAATATCACTATTTGATATTAAATCATTAGATATTTATGAAGGATACCCAGAGTTATATTCAAAATGTTATATACCAGTGAAAATAGATGATAAAATAAAAAAAGCATTAATATATGTTATGAATGATGAGTTTGATTATCATATACCTAGTGAGGAATATATTAATAATTGTCTTTCTGGTTATAATGATTTTGGTTTTGATAAAGAAATACTTAATAAAGCTTTAATTGATACTAAACAAAAATTACCATCTGTTAAGATAAAAAAATAAATACTTTTTGTATTTGTTTTTTTATTATGGTATAATTCAAGTATGTATATAAGAATAGGAGTGTTGTAAATGAAAGAAAAAAAGATGAATAGTAATATTAATAAGTATATAGTAGCAATAGTTATAATGGCATTGGTTATTATTGGATTATTATATTTTATTTTTCATAAAAAAGAAAATATAATAATAAAGTTAAATGATGATTTTATATATTTAACAGAAAATTATGATGAAGATAAATATAATAATTATTTGTTTACAAACTATGATGATTATTACGATGTTTTTGGATTAGATATATTAGATGCTAATAGTTTTAAAAATAATAATTATGTACTTATTACTATAGTTGATGATTCGTGCAGTAGTAGTGATATTAAACCTGTTGATTATAGTATTAATGATAATGTAATTAACGTTACTGCAAAGTACAAAGCTAGTTGTGGGGTATGTGCTACCAAAAATATATATTATTTACTTAAAATAGATAAAAATATGGTAAATGTTGAAGTTAATATTAATTATGAAAGTGTTAATAGTGTTAAGTGTGATTCTGATATTGCATATAAGCCAATAATATATGCCGATGAGGCGGTCTGTTATCGTGCGGATCCAAATGATTCAACGCAAATTC
>CAZFXQ010000036.1:0-8793 GCA_964523265.1 uncultured Muribaculaceae bacterium
TAAACAAGAATCAAGTGGACATACTTCACTTTGAAGAATATTTATTACTTTTAAAATTTCGGATATACAGTTACAATTAGTATTATTATTTGAATTATTACACATATTATTCACCCTTTCTATCTTTTTCATTAATAGCTTATTCAAAATGTGTTAAAGTGTACTAATTAAAAAGCCCTTATCAAATTAAAAAAGTATTTAATTGATTTTTTAATTATTATATTATATAATTAAGTTACGGAGGTTATATTATGATAAAGTATGTAGTTATTGTTATTGTTTTGGTAATAATAGCACTTGTAGTTATAAAAGCAAATAAACCAGATTTTAAATACGAAGCTAATAAATTGGTTGAATATTTAGGTGGAATAAAAAATATAGAAGATATTGAAGTGAGTATATCAAGATTTAAAGTAACCTTAAAAGATGTTTCAAAGGTTAATAAAGAAGGTATTCAAAAATTAGGTGCTAAAGGAATTGTTGAGATTGATAATACACTTAAAATAATTTTTCAAGATGATGCTAAAAGATTAAAAAGATGCATTGAAGAGTTAAAAGAAGACTAAAAATAACAAGAAAAATTAAAAAATAACAAAATTCGACAAAATCAAACACAGGAAATTTATTATAATCTTTTTGAAAGGAAGGTTATTATGATATGCTCTGTGTTTTTTAATTTAATTTTATTATGTTTCCCAGTTTTATGCTATTTTTTGTATTTAATATATAGCAAAGCAAATTTAAAAAATGAGAATAATGTTTTTTTAGATTTAACTGTTTTTATGTCTTTTTATTTATTTGTTAAATATGGTGAATTAGATAAAATAAGTTTATATTTTACATATATTCCATTTATGTTATTGTTGTTTAAAAAAAGATATGCTATGTCTTTATTAATTCTTTTTCTTGTATCATTTCAATTTAGTAGCACTTTAAATTTAAATATTATTTCTTATTTAATAACTAATATTATTATTTTATTAATTTGCATATATACCAAAATAAAAAAAGAAAATATATATTTAATATCTGCTTTTTTGCATGAAGTGTTTATTAGCATCTTGTATAACAAAGTAAACACGGAAATATTATTATCACTTTTTCTTACATATGTCTTGATTAAGTTAGCTTATTATTTATATAAAAAATTTGAAGATATGTTAAATGTTTATTATTCATTAAATGATGTTATAAGAGAAAAAAAGTTTTATGAATCACTTTTTAAAATAACGCATGAAATAAAAAATCCACTTGCTGTATGCAAAGGATATTTAGATATGTTTGATATAAATAATAAGAAAAAAACAAATAAGTATGTTGGAATAATAAACCAAGAAATAAACAGAACTCTTGAATTATTAAAAGACTTTTCAGATGTTTCAAAATCTATAGAAATAAATAAAATTAACATGGATATAACACTTTTATTAGAAGATGTATGTGATGAGGCAAAATTTGTCTTTAATAAGGATATTAGGTTTAATTATGTAATATCAAAGGAGGAATACTACATAGAAGGTGATTATAACAGATTAAAACAAGTTTTAATTAATATAATAAAAAATGCAAGGGAGTCAATTGATAAAAGAGGAATTGTTGTGCTAGATACAAGGATAAAGAAAAACTACTATGAAATAGTTGTTACTGATGACGGTTGTGGCATGGAAAAGATTATATGTGATAAAATTGGTACTCCTTTTTTTACAACAAAGAAAAACGGTACTGGATTAGGTGTGTGTTTTTCAAAAGAAATTATTGAAAAACATGGCGGTATTATTAAATATTATTCTAAGCTAGGTGAAGGAACAAAAGTTGTAATAAATTTACCATTAAAAAAAGCATAATTATTATGCTTTTTCAAATCTATATAAATTAATTGTTGGATGGTTAAATAATCTAACTTTAATTTTGCTAGTACCAATACCAGGATTAACATATAATCTTGTGTTTTTTACTCTTTGATATGTTTTTTTATATTTGCTATGTATTAATAAATCTTTAAGTTTATAAATATTGATTTGACCATTATGTGTATGACCCGCAAAAGCAATGTCAAATGAACAGTCGGTTATATAATTTATACTATCTGGATTATGTAGTGCAACTATTTTAATATTTGGTTTTATTTCATCATATTTGCATATATTTTCTGAATTTGGACCTGTTAGTAAAATCTTTGACGAATTTTTAAGGTAGATTATTTTTTCAGATGAATCAATATTTATAAAACCGGCATTATTTAATATATCATCACTTAAATCACCATCTTCTTCACCATCTATATAGTATTTACCATATGTAGATTTTATTTTAGAAAGATTATCTATTATTTTTATTTTATTATTTTTAGATAATTTATAGTTTTCATCAATTAAATCACCTGTAAAAATAACAATATCAGGTTTTGATTTGTTAATGTTATTAATCAAATTTTCAACAGTATTATTACTTACGGTAGAACCATAATGTAAATCAGAAAATTGTAAAATTTTAATACCATGCATATCATCACTAATTTTGTTTGATTTTATTATATAATCTTTTATAAAAATACCTTTTGGTCCAATAATGAAACTATATAAAACAATTAATGAAACATATAAAAATAATTTTATTTGCCACTTTAATTTTCTTTTTTTCTTTTCATTGTTCATAGTATACCTCTAATAATTTGTGGAATAACTAGGACAGTATTATGTATCATATGAATAATTATTGGAAGAGTTATGTTATTTGTTTTAGATAATAAATAAGCAAAGGCACATCCCATGGATCCATATGGTATTACGTATAAAAAGTCAAGTGGTGATTGAATGTTACCAATAATATGTAAAAGTCCAAACAAAATACCACTTAATATAATAAAGACATTTCTATTTTTGACAAAGATATTAAGTGATTTACGAAATACCATTTCTTCAAAAACAGGTGCAATAACAGAACAAGTAAGTAGCATATAAATTGGAGCTAGTTTTATACTTTCTCTTATCATTTCTTCATTTTTTGATACATCTTCTTTTAAAATAAAACTAATTATAAAAGAAGATAATGACATAACAACACAGCCTATTAACCAACATAGTACAGATATATTAAATAATTTACTAAAATTCTTCTTTATATCCTTTAAACCATTTTTAATCTCATCTTTAAACATAAAAAGTATTATTAGTATATATATAAAATCACTTATTGCAAATATCGTTAATTTTAGATTTCTGTTTAGTTTTAATAAGCTTAATTTTTCATCTGATAATTTTATTATCAAATCGTTTATTAAGTTAATTAAAAAATTAGATTGATATAATAAATAAAGAACAATTGTTATGATGGCCTTATGGCTGTTTTTGAGTATTTTTTTATTCTTATCCATATATAACACCTCGCGTATATTATATCAAAAAAAGAGTATAAAGTTAAAATTATTTTGTATGTATTTACAAAATATATGTAAAAAAATTATATATAAATAGTAAAATTTATTTTTTAATAAAAAAAAACTTGCGTTATAAAAATATTGTGTTATAATACTTGTAGCGAGAAAGTGGGATGTTGATCCTACTTTTTATAATTAATAAGGAGGTATTGATATGGATTTAAAAGTAAAATCTTTAATTGAAGAGCCATTAAAAAAAGTTAATATTAAGGTGGATGAAGTCTTATATATTAAAGAAGGTGGAACTTATTTTTTAAGGGTTATTATTGATAAAGAACCATTTGTTGATATTGATACATGTGTTATTGCAACTGATATAATTAATCCAATAATTGATACTTTAGAAGACGAATTTAAAGATACATATGTACTTGACGTGTGTTCAAAAGAAAAAGGAGATAAGTAAAATGAATAGTAAAGAATTTATAAAAGCATTAAATAATATATGTGAGGAAAAAAAAATAGATAAAGAAATTATTTTTGATGGTATGAAAACAGCTTTGGAAAAGGCTTATGCAAAAGAAACAGGATTACCTAATATTAGGATTGATATTAATGAAAAAACAGGTGAAATAAAAGGCTATTCATATCAAAGAGTTGTTGAGGAGTATTCGGATAATGAAGATGATGAAGAGGAAACAGTTGAAATACTACTTGATGATGCTAAAAAAATAGTGCCTGATATAAAACCTGGCGAAACCATTGAGGAAGAAGTTAATTTAAAAGATTTTGGTAGAGTATCTACTATGGCTGCAAAACAAATACTTGTTCAAAAAGTTAGGGAAGCAGAAAGGCAAAGTATTATGTCAGAATTTACTGATAAAGAGGGTGAATTGCTTTTTGGTAATTTATCAAGAGAAGATTCACAAAATTATTATGTTGATTTAGGTAGAATGCATGGTATTTTACCAAAAGGTGAATTAATACCAGGGGAAACATTAAAAATGGGAACAATGGTAAAGGTATATGTAACTAAAATTGATAATACTGGAAAAAGTCCATTGATACTATTATCTCGTAGTCATTATGGTTTTGTTAAGAGATTACTTGAAAATGAAATTCCAGAGCTAAATGATGGAACCGTTATTTTGTATAGTGTGGCAAGAGACGCTGGGTTTAGAAGTAAGATAGCAGTTTATTCTGAAAATGATAAAGTAGATGCAGTTGGTGCATGTGTTGGTGAAAAAGGTTCTAGAATAAATCGTATAACAGAAGAATTGGGTGGAGAAAAAATAGATGTTGTAAAATATGATAAAGATGCTAAAACATTTATTACTAACGCTTTATCTCCAGCTCGTGATGTTGACGTTTATATTATAGATGAAAAAAAGAAAGAGGCATTAGCAGTTGCAGAGGGAGAAAACTTATCACTTGCTATTGGTAAAAAAGGTCAAAATGTTAAGTTAGCTGCAAGACTCACACATTATAAAATAGACGTAAAAACAAAAGAGCAATTAAAAGAAGAAAATATAGTAATACAATAAGTTAATACCAAATAAAATAAAGGAGAGATTTGATGAAACCGAAAAAGATTCCTATGAGATCTTGTGTTGTTACAAAAGAAAAATTACCTAAAAAGGAACTTATCAGAGTAGTAAGAGATAGTTTAGGGAATGTAAGTATCGACAGAACAGGTAAGAAAAACGGAAGAGGAGCCTATTTAAAAAAAGATGAGGAAGTCATCAATAAAGCCAGAAAAGCAAAGGTTTTGGAAAGATATTTAGAAGTTTTAGTTCCAGAAGTTGTGTATGAAGAATTATTAAATATTGTTAAAGAAAAATAATATAAGTGAGGTGATATTTATGATGAGTGTATTAGAATATTGTCAAGATGTTAATAAAAAGATAGAAGATGTTTTAGAGTTATGTAATACTTTAGGTATTAATGTATCAAGTGAAAATGATATGCTTGATGATGATGCAATTGTTATGTTGGATAACGCGATTGACTCGTTAGAAGATGATATTGATGAAGAAATAATTCAAAAAATTGAAGAAGATGATTATTATGATGAAGTTATTGATACATTAATTGATAAAAAAGATAATATTTATAATAGTGATGAATTAAAATCAAAAAAGAAAAAAGTAAAAGTAAAAGAGAAAAATATCAAAGATGCAAAAAAAGCAATGTATAAAAACAAAGAAAAACTTGTTTCAAACGAAGATACTAGTACCGATGTTATATCTTATGATGAAGATATGACAGTTAAAAAATTGGCAGAAGAGTTAAATGTTAATTCTACAGAAATAATAAAAAAACTTATGGAATTAGGTATTATGGTAAATTTAAATGCTAAAATAAGTTTTGATGATGCTAGTATTATTGCACTTGAATATAATAAGACATTAAAGAAGCAAGAATCTTTGGATATTTCAAATTTTGAAGAGTATGAAATAAATGATAATGAAGAAGATTTAAAACTTCGTGCACCAGTAGTTACAATAATGGGTCATGTTGATCATGGTAAAACATCACTACTTGATGCCATAAGAAATAGTAGTGTTGTTGATAAAGAGTTTGGTGGAATAACACAGGCTATTGGAGCATATCAAGTTAACTATAATGATAAGAAAATCACATTTATTGATACACCAGGTCATGCAGCTTTTACTGAAATGAGAGCAAGAGGAGCATCAGTTACTGATATTGTTATTATAATTGTTGCAGCAGATGATGGTGTGATGCCACAGACAATAGAGGCAATAGACCACGCAAAAGCTGCAAAAGTTCCAATAATTGTTGCGATTAATAAAATGGATAAACCAGGAGCATCATCTGATAAAGTAATGCGTGAAATGAGTGAACATGGTATAACACCTGAAAGTTGGGGTGGAGATACTATATTTGTTCCTATTTCAGCAAAAACAAATATGGGAATTGATGAATTACTTGATAATATATTGTTAGTTGCAGAGATGCAAAATTTAAGAGCAAATCCAAAAAGATATGCCATTGGAACAGTGATCGAATCAAAATTAGATAAAAATGTTGGTTCTATTGTAACACTACTTATTCAAAATGGTACATTAAGATTAGGGGATCCTGTTGTTATAGGTGATTGTGTAGGAAAAGTTAGAACATTAAGAAATGATTTAGGTGAAGAAATAGTTGAAGCTCTTCCATCAACACCAGTTGAAGTAACTGGTATTACTGGTGTACCAACAGCTGGTGATAAGTTTATGGCTTTTGAATCAGAAAAAAAAGCTAAACAAGTAGCTATTCAAAGAAGTGAAACTGCAAAATTAAAAGTAAATACACTGTCTAGTGCTTTAAGTTTGGATGATTTGTTTGGTAAGATATCAGAAGGACTAAAAGAAATTAATATTGTATTAAAAGCCGATGTAAAAGGTAGTGAGGAAGCAGTTAAAAACACACTTAATAAAATAGATGTTGAAGGATGTAAACTTAATGTTATTAGAAGTGGTGTTGGTACAATAACAGAAAGTGATATTGTTCTTGCAAATGCATCTTCAGCTATTATAATTGGATTTAATATTAGACCAACTAATAAGATATTAGACTATGCAAAAGAATATGGTGTTGATGTAAGATTACATAACATAATATATAAAGTTGTTGAAGAAATGGAATCAGCCATGAAAGGAATGCTTGATCCTGAATATGAAGAAAAAATTCTAGGTCAAGCGGAAATAAGAAAGATATATAAATTTTCTAAAACAGGTAATATAGCAGGTTGTTATGTTATGGATGGGGTTATAAAATCTGATGCTAAAGCAAGAGTAATAAGAGATAGTATTGTAATATATGATGGGAAAATAAATACTATTCAAAGAGAAAAAAATCAGGCAAAAGAAGTTAAAGCAGGTTTTGAATGTGGAATAACACTGGAAAATTATCAAGATATAAAAGAAAAAGATATCATAGAAGCATATGAATTGGTTGAAGTAAAGAGGTAATGATGAGTATAAAAACAGAAAGAATTGCAAATCTTTTAATGAGAGAAATAAGTGATATAATTGAAAATGAAATTCATGATGAGGATATAAAGTTTGTGACATTAACAGGTTGTAAAGTAGATACTGATTTATCTTTAGCACAAGTATATTGCATGGTTTTTGATATAGAAAAAAAAGATAAATGTATACATGATTTAAATGTTGCTAGTGGTTTTATAAAAGTAATGCTTGCAAAAAGAAAACTTGAAATAAGAAAAATTCCTGATTTAAGATTTATATATGATGATTCAGTATATTATGGAGAAAAAATAGAAAATAAACTAAGAGAAATAAATTCTGCAAAATAAAAAGAGAAATTTTCTCTTTTTTTATTCTTCAATATTTTCAACACTTATTACTTCTGGTATTTCAGACACAATAACCTCTTCAATATTATTCTTAAGAGTCATATCGGAATACATACAACCTGCACAAGCACCAGTTAATTTAACATAACATATACCATCCTCAAATTTTACAAATTCAACACTACCACCATCATAACTTAAATAAGGTTTAATTTTTTCTATTACATTTATAATTCTTTTTTCAATTTCCTTCACAATAATCACCAACAAAATTATACATTAATAAAAAATTATTGTAAAGTGAGTTTGATATATATATTAATTCATGATATAATGCATAAGAAGGTGTATTTATGGAAAAATATAAGGTAGGAGATGTAGTAAAAGCAAAAATAGTTGCAATTGAAAAATATGGAGCTTTTGCGGCATTAGATGATGAATATAGTGGTTTAATTCATATTTCTGAATTATCAGATAGTTATGTTAGGAACGTAAGTGATTATGTTGAATTAGGTGAAGTAATAAATGTAAAGATACTAGAAAATAGTGGTAAACCAAATCAATTAAAACTTTCGTCAAAAGATGTAAATGATGATTTATATAAGTTGAATAATAGAAAAATAAAAGAAACAGTATTTGGTTTTTATTTACTTAAAAGTGCATTGCCTAAATGGATTGAACAAAAAATGGAAGAGATTAACAAAAAAAGTTAAAACACACTTGACATTTAGTAAAATAATTGATATATTTATATACGTTCAAGTGTTATGTGGATGCTTAGCTCAGTTGGTTAGAGCACCTGCCTTACAAGCAGGGGGTCATAGGTTCGAGTCCTATAGCGTCCACCATTTTTTGCCGAAATAGCTCAATTGGTAGAGCAACTGACTTGTAATCAGTAGGTTGCGGGTTCAATTCCTGCTTTCGGCACCACTTTGGGGAGATAGCGAAGTGGTTAAACGCGGCAGACTGTAAATCTGTTCCTTAGGGTTCGGTGGTTCGAATCCACCTCTCCCCACCACTTAAGATTGCCTCGTCGCCAAGTGGTAAGGCATCAGACTTTGACTCTGACATGCGCAAGTTCGAATCTTGC
>CAZFXQ010000037.1:0-8760 GCA_964523265.1 uncultured Muribaculaceae bacterium
TGAAAATGCATTACAAGAAGAAGCTGTTAAAAAATTGACAAAAAAATAGATGATAATGAGTTTTATCTCTCAAAATCATCTTTTTCTTTGCTTAAATCTAAATCTTCAATGTCATCATCATCTAAAACATTATCTTCATACATATCATTAACTACATCAATATATTTATCATCTTTATCATACCAACTATACACAACAAAAAATCAATTCCATTTCTAGAATTGATTTTTATTAGTAAATTGAACCAAAGTTCAACCAGATTCTTTAATGGTGGAGCTGACGAGATTTGAACTCGTGTCCGAAAAAGAATTGTATAAAGCATCTACAAGTTTAGTTAGTTATTAATTTTAATCAAAAGATAAAGGTCACTAACAAACCCACCTAATGACGAGTTTAGTAATATTCATTATTTTATCCTAAACAAATAAAATAATATAACTCACTAAAATGAGCCTCTTTTAAAATCCGTGAGTAAGACTTAAAAAGAAGCGCTTACGATATTAAGCAAAAGCGTAAGCTTGTGTATAATTTCTGTTATTTATTTTTTGTTTGCACTTAAGGAGTGCCTTCCACTTGCAGCATTTATCCTTTTCTTTTCCGTCGAAACCAATAACAGCCCCATTACATAAATAACAGACGTATTATAACATATTTTTATAAATTTTCAAATTTTTTTATTTATATACATTCTTTTCCATTTCTCGTTTTATGTCTTTTTCTTTTATAGATTGCCTTTTGTCATAGTTTTTCTTACCCTTTGCTATTGCTATTTCTAACTTTGCTTTTCCGTTTTTAAAATATAGTCTAACAGGGACTAATGAATAACCATCTAATTCAATTTTATCGCGTATTTTTAATATTTCTTTTTTATTAAGAAGTAATTTTCTTTGTCTTCTTTCATCATGATTAAATATGTTACCCTCTTTGTATTCTGCAATAAACATATTAATAACATATATTTCATTATTTTTTATTCTTGCATAGCTATCTTTTAAATTAGCAGAACCTTTTCTTATGGATTTTATTTCAGTCCCAGTTAACACAATACCAGCTTCATATGTATCTTCTATAAAATAATCAAAATATGCTTTCTTATTTTTTATTTCTATCATTATTTCACCTTTACTATATCAGAATACCTTGTTAATACTTCTTTATACTTATTATAATATGTATCTTTATTATATAAAATACTATCATCAATCATAGTATATGGATATATCTTAAAGCTACCTTTACCTTTAAAGTATGTGTATATTAAATCCGCCTCTATATTGTTAAACGTAATTTTCCCACTATCTTCTTTTTTTATGTTTAATGATACAAGTGCTCCTGTTAATCTATCTTTTGTATCCTGTGCTGAAATAAAATTACCCAAAGCATAAAATACTAAAGTATCATTAATCATTTCAACAGGTTGTATTGAATGAGCATGATTACCAATAATTAAATTAACTCCTAAATCAGATAATTCTTGTGCTATGTTTTTTTGATTTTGATTAGGATATGTAGTGTATTCTTCTCCCCAATGCATAGCAACTATTATTAAATCCGCCTTACCTTTTACCTTATCTATATCTTGTTTTGCTTTATCATACGAATAGATATTGGTTAAGTATTCTTTACCTGCTGGTGGCAATAATCCATTTGTAGTTGTTGTATATGAAAAGAATGCATATTTAATTCCATTTTTCTCATACACTTTAATATTATTTGTTCTATCTTCTTCAGAAATCGCTTGACCAGTATAGTAAACGCCTGGCTTTGTTTTCCAATATGTAACTGAATTTATTACACCTATCTCATTTTTATCTAATGTATGATTATTAGCTAAACTAACCAAATTAAATCCTAAATCAACCATATCATCACCTATCTCTTCTGGTGAATTAAACCTTGGATAATTTGATAAACCTAGTGATTTACCACCTATTATTGTTTCTTGATTATAATATGCTAAATCATGATTAGCTATTAAAGGCGAAACTTCTGTAAACATACTAGCAAAAGAATATGTATTGTCTCCTGTTTTGGCAGATTCATAAACATAGCTATGTATTAAACAATCACCTACCATAACCATGGATAACTCACTAGACTCTTCATATTTTGGCATTTTAAGTGATATTAAGTTTTGTGTTTTCTTTTGTTTTTCTATATTAATTTTATTTAAAAACAGACCTTTTTTCCTTATCAATATAAAACTAAGAAGCACTATAATCAACAAGATTATTAATACTATCATTCCTTTTATATTACGTTTTAATTTATACTTCTTTTTCACCATTCAATTCACCTATCATAATTTCAAAATCAATAAATGACTCTTCTTTTGATGCTGATATAACCTTTACACTTACCTCATCACCAATTCTGTACCTTCTTTTTTTATTTTGTCCTACAAGAGACAATGTTTTTTCATCATAATTATAATAATCTTCTTTTAAATCATTGATATGTACCAACCCTTCAATCATATTTGGAAGCTGTACAAACATACCAAAAGGAGTTACTCCATTTATCATTCCTTTAAATTCCTCCCCTATATGATCCATCATATACTCTGCCATTTTCATATCTTCTACTTCTCTTTCTAAATCAACAGCATCTCTTTCTTTCAGTGAAGAGTGTTCTGATAGTTCAACCAAGTATTCTTTAAAATAATTAATTGTTTTATCACTTTGATCATTATTAAACAAATATGTTCTAAGAAGTCTATGAACAGTAGTATCTGGAAAACGTCTTATAGGTGAGGTAAAATGAGTATATATTTTACTTGCAATTCCAAAATGGCCTATGTTTTCAGTTTGATATATAGCTTTTTGCATTGCTCTTAACATAAGTGAAGATAATATTTTGTATTCTTTTTTATCTTTTAATTGATTTAAAATGTTTTGAATAGAAGATGGATGTTTAATATTTATTTTCCCTGTTATTTTATAACCAAGACTTGATACAAAATCAATAAAACTATTGATTTTTTCTTCTCTTGGCGTATCATGAACACGATATACAAAAGGAAGACTCATCCAGTAAATGTGGGATGCTACTGTTTCGTTAGCTGCTATCATGAAATCTTCTATCATCTTTTCGCCATCTTTTCTTTCCCTTAAAACAACATCTGTTGGCTTGCCATCTTCATCAACCAATATTTTAGCCTCATCTGTTTCAAAATCTATTGCTCCTCTTTTTTCTCTTGCTTTTCTTAATATATCTGAAAGTTCCTTCATAAGTGTTAGATCATCCTTATATTCTTCATATCCGTCTGCTACAACGCCTTCACAAAGCCACATATTTACTTTTTTATATGTCATTTGAATTCTTGATTTTATAACACTTTCATATATATCATGATCGACCACATTACCTTTTTCATCTATTTCCATAAGACAAGTTATTGCAAGTCTTGAAACATTGGGATTTAAAGAACAAATTCCGTTTGATAATTTATGAGGTAGCATCGGAATAACTCTATCCACTAAATAAACACTTGTTCCTCTTTCATATGCACTATCATATAATTTAGTATTTGGTTTTACATAGTATGAAACATCTGCAATATGTACTCCCAACAAGTAATTTCCGTTTTTTAATTTTTTTATGGATATTGCATCATCTATATCTTTAGTATCATCACCATCAATAGTAAATATAACTTCATCTCTTAAATCTTTTCTTCCAACAATTTCACTTTCACTTACACTTGTTGGCAATTCATCAGCCTCTTTTAAAACCTCATCGGTAAACTTTGAAGAAAACATATGTTTATAAACTAATGCTTCAACATCTACACCAACATCATTTTTATGACCCACAATTTTATTTATTTCACATAATAAATTATTATTATCTTGTTGTTTTATTACGTTCATAACAATAATACTACCATCAACTATATTTTCTATATTTTCTTTTGTTAAATTTATATTTTGTTTAATTTTATTATCATGACATTTAACTTTAACTATATCATTTTCAACATAGCACTCCCCTACTAATAATCCATAATCTCTTGACTTAACCTTAAGTACTCTACCTTCTTTTTTGGCATTCTTTGGGCATGCAATTATTTCTATAATTACCATATCGCCATCTTTAGCACCATTTAAATTATTTTTCTCAATATGTATATCATCTTCGTTTTCCATAAGAACAAAACCAAAACCTTTATCTGATACCGATATTTTACCTTTTTTTAGATGACTATACTCAACAGCCATATATTTATCTTTATTAGTATGATATATAAGTAAATCACTTTCTAATTCATTAAGATTATTAATCATAACCTCTATTTGATCAGTTGTATTAATACCTAATATTTCTTCTATTTCACTTATTGTATAAGCTTTATCATTTGCTTTTAATAAATTAAGTATTTTTTCTTTCATTAGTACCACCTATCCCTATTTATATTATAAAACAAAAAAAGACTTATTAAAAGTCTTTATTTAAATTACATATCCATTATAATACATAGTACAAAGAAAATAATTCCTAAAAGATAAGTTAACCTAGTAATAAATAATTCTCCCCCACGTTCTTTCCTATTAACAAATAAATCTGCATTACCACCTGATATTATATTTCCCGATTCAGCTTTTCCACTTTGCAATAATACAATAATAATAATCATAACAGATATGACTAATAATAAAGTAAGCATAATTAAAACCTCCTTAACTACATATTAGTTTATCATAATATTATTAAAATAGCAATAAATTATACTATGTAAATTGACTTTATACATAAAAATCAGTTATAATAAAGTATAAGAATAATAGGAGGGATTAAAATGCAGATAATACTACTTGATGAACAACGATTTAATGACTTTGCAATTAATCATCCTTATTCTAATTTCTATCAATCTAGTATGTATGGTAATTTAATGTCAAAACATGGTTATAACTCATATTATTTAGGATTAGTAGATGAAAGCAATGAAATTAAGGCAGCTACTTTAGTAATTGTTAAAAATGAAAAAAATAATAAAAGAAAAATGGGTTATGCACCTCGTGGTTTTCTAATTGATTGGAATAATGAAGAAATAGTAAAAGAATTTACTGAAAAAATAAAAGAATACTTATCAAAAAGAAATTTTACATACTTAAAAGTTGATCCAAAAGTAATATACAAAAAACATTATTTAGATGGAAGTGTTAAAGATGAGTTCGACACTAATACTGAATTTGTAAGGAAATTACAAAAACTAGGTTATGTTCATATGGGATATAACAACGGACTTGAGGCTAATAAACCAAGATGGGATTCTCTTACCAAATTAGACAGTAACACAATCTCACTTTATAATTCTATTTCAAAAGAAGCTAGAGAAAAAATAACAGCAGCAGCTAATAGTGGTATAAAAATATATAAAGGTGATAATAATGACATCAATAGATTTTATCAAGTTATAAATAAAGAAAACCCACCAATTGATTATTATTATGATCTATATCAATTTCTTGGTGTTAATGATGGATTTGATATTTATTTTGCAAAATTAGAACCTGCTATATTTGTTAATAGTAGTAAAATGTTATATGAGAAAGAAGAAGCTTTAAATAACGAATTAAATGAAAAGATTCAAAGTTTTAACGTACCAAATAAAGAACAAATAATGAATGAAAAAATAAAATCAGATGAAAGATTATCAATACACAAAAAAAACATGGTTAATGCTATCAATTTGTTTCAAAAAAATCCTAATGGTATTATAGTAAGCGGTGTTGCAGTAATTAAGTATGGAAAAAACATAACATTCTTTATCAGTGGTATTAATGATGAGTATAAAAACACATACCCAGAATACTTACTTGATTGGCAAATAATGCAAAAGTTTAGTAAACTAGGTTATGAAAAAGCAGACTTTAATGGAATGACAGGGTCTTTTAATAAAGAATATAATAATACATTGGAACAAGAATTAGCTAGTGATATTGTTGAATATGTTGGTGAATTTGATCTTGTGATCAACAAAAAACTTTATTATACTGAAAACAAATTAAATCCAATTATTAACTGGTTAAACACTCCAATTTAAAAAAAACTCCAAACCGGAGTTTTTTCTTTACTATAAATTTAATAATTTCTTTTTAGCATCATCAAAATCTTCTTGTGTAATTACACCATCATCCAATAATTTTTTTAATTGTGTTAATTTAGCATAAGGATCTTCTCCCTTACTTGTAGGTTGTTGAAGAGCTGCCATAGCACCTGATGCAGTATTCATTCCCATACCCATAAATGCCATAGCTCCAGCTCCACCTTCCGCATTTTCACCTGCTGCTTGAAAACCACGTGCAACTGATTGTTGCATAAACGAATTCCCGCGTGACCCAGATAATGCATCCGCTTTTTTTACATCGCTTAATAATGCTTTTGTATCTTCATCATATTCAATAGCTTGAATAGCAACAGATGATATCTCAAGACCACGATTCTGTTTCCAATTATAAGCATCATCTACAGCCTTAGATAAACTTTGTGCAAAACCTATTTGATCACCTTGAATTTTTGTTATTCTATTTTCTTTATTTGGATCATTTGTATAATTTGAAAATGCTGCTGACAAACTACTAACAACATCACTAAACAATTGCGATACAGATGGATTTTCACTTTCACTATCATCAAAATCAAAAACAGGAGCATTTGGTAATAAGTATTTTTCTGGTACAAATTGTTTAACAAATAAAATTGGATCAACAATTCTAATTGTGTATGTACCACGTGTAACTACTCCTACTTGAGCATTCAAATATGCATCATTAAAGTATATTTCAGACTGTGTGCCAAATCTATTATTAGGGATTTCCTTTAAATTAACATAAAATGCTATCTGTTGGCTTCCTGGTTGTCCACCAAATTTAAACCTTTCCCATGATTGGCCAAATGTTGCTGAAAGTAATCCTCCATTAGAAAATATTGATTTTGAGTTTACATCTTCTGAAGAAAAAATATAACCACCTGGTTCAGATATAAAACCAGTTATTGCACCATCATGCATTGTAATAAGAGCTGTTCCTTCAGGAACAATAATTTTACTACCATTAGTAATAATATTATTTGAACCTTTATAGTTAGTACCACGTCCTGCATTTGTACCATTTGGCACTGCTTGAAATAATCCGGCTGTTGCAGGAACCCCAGCAGCTGGCATATAAAAATCTTTCCATTGATCTGCAAATGAACCACCAAGTGCACCTGCAAACGCTTTAATAAAACCCATTAAATCATCTCCTTAATTAATAAGAACAAGATGTATTAAAATAAAAATTAATACCTCCTTCAATTAATACATTCTTATGTCTTTACTTAATTATAACATCTAAATTGCTTTTTATACAATTAATTTAAATAATATTTACGTTTTTTGACAAAAGGAAAACCACTAAACTTAATTAGTGGTTTTGTCGCTATTTTCTTCCTCATCATCATCTTTTCTATTAAGTAATATAAGTATAATAATAAATAATATAAGTGATATTAATCCTACTATAACTATTGTTCTTAACCCATTTATGTATCTTTTTTCTTCTTTTCTTATTGTTGGTGCTATATCTTTTATATTACTTGTATTTGTTGTTGTATAACACTCTTTTATTGTCGTTTCTGTTGTACTTCTTCTTATACTACTATTTGTCGTATTTGTAGTGTTTGTTGACTTTGTCGATACCTTTGTATTTGATTTTGTCGAAGGTTTTGTTGATGGTTTTGTTGATGAACTTGTACTTGATTTCTTTGATTTATTTGTTGACGAACTAGTAGTACTTGACTTACTAGATGATTTAGTAGTTGATTTAGTTGATGAACTAGAACTTGATTTACTAGAAGTTTTTGTTGTTGACTTCGTACTACTTGATTTTGTAGATTCTGTACTTCTTTTCGTACTTTCTGTTGTCTTCTTTGTAGTCTCTGTTGTGTTTGTTCTTTCAGTTATATCTACATCATACTCTTTTACTACTTTACTTCCTACTTTTATATATAACTTATTATCTATATACTCTTTACTTCCATTTATTACTTCTATATCATTTAAATCAATTTCTTCTTCTGCTTTTATATATGTTTTATTTAAGTCATATTTACTTGATATTACTTTTACTTCATCTATTCTATCTACTATGTTCCCTTCATACATTACTAGCATATTATTATTTTGTTCTTCTATATTACAGTTAATACAATTTATATTATTTACGTCTAAATTATTTGCTCCTAAATATATATATCCTCTACTTAAATTATATTCTTCACTTATTACACTTACTATTGGCTTTTCTTCTAATATAGTTCCTCCGTATTCTATTTGAAGAACATTATTATTTACATAAAGGTTCCCATTCATACTTCCTATATACGCTATTTCAAATTCTTTATCTCCTGTATATATATAACTATTTGTCAAATCATATTTATTTGATGCTATCCCTACTATATCTTTTTCTTCTAATACTTGATTTTCATATTTAATTTGTAATATTCCATTTTTATATTCCTTACTGCATCCATTTGTTTCTATATAATCTACATTAAAATCATTTGTTCCTACATAAATATAATTATTACTTAAATCATATACATTTGAATATATTCTATATAATGGTATACTCTCTATTTGATTATTGTTATAGTCATTTATATATACATAATTATCATCATAAGTAATATTACCATTTGTTATACTTATATCATTATCATTAAATGAATTATTTCCAACATATATGTAATTTTTATTTAAGTTATAGTAAT
>CAZFXQ010000038.1:0-8602 GCA_964523265.1 uncultured Muribaculaceae bacterium
ATCATGTTGGTATAGCTAGTTTAATTGAAAGAAAAAAAGTAATTATTAATAATAAAGAATTTGAGTACTTTGAAGAAGTTGATGTGGTTTTAGGTTGTTTTCATAAAACAAAAACAGGTGAACCATATTTTTGGATTTTAAGTGGAAAATATTTGGGTATATGCTTCAACTCAAATGATGTTGAAAATAGCCCATATTTAATAACTCAATATGAAAATGTTGCTAATTTAATTCTTGAAAATAATGCTACCAACTTTGATGTCTTATTCAAAAAATATAAGAAAACTTTAGGAAATTTTTATGTTAGAGATGGTACTAAACTATCTATGATTAATGATAACAAAATAATTAAAGAAATTAAAAAAAGTAAGAAAGATTTTAATGAAGAAGAACTAGATAATGATGCTGATATATCAAATATGTATCAATCGATTAAAAAAACAATCATATCACAAGATGAACAAATAATGCAGATACTTACTTCCCTATTTAAAAATCAAAAAGTTATTAATTCTAATTTAAGTGATGATATGAAATTAAAATTAAAAGAAAATATTATTATTTATGGTTCTACAGGAACAGGTAAAACAGAAATACTTAAAAGAATAGCTAAAATATATAATGTTCCTATTGTAATTGAAGATACTACCCTACTTTCTGAAACTGGTTATGTTGGACGTGATGTAAGTGAAATGCTTAAAGATTTATATTTAGAATCAGGAGAAGATATTAAAAAAGCTGAAAGTGGAATACTTGTTCTTGATGAGTTTGATAAATTAGCTGAAAAAAATAATACTGGACAAGATCATGTATCAAGAGTTGGTGTACAAAGATCACTTTTAAAATTATTAGATGGTGCAACGTTCTATATAGATAATGAGACTTTTGATACTTCAAAGTTATCAGTTGTTGCATTAGGTGCTTTTAGTGGGATTAGTGATAGTGATGATTATTCTAATGTTACTTCATCTGATTTTATTAGTTATGGGATAATAAGGGAATTAATGGGACGTTTTTCTAAAAAAATACCAATGAATTCATTAAGTAAGGATGATATTAAAGATATTTTGATAAAATCTGATTTTAGCCCCCTTAATACTTATAAATTATTGTTTGAATCAATGAATATTAAGTTCTCTTATGGTGATGATTTTATTGATTATATAGCAGATAAAGCAGTTGAATTAAAAAGTGGTGCTAGAAGCTTAAAAACTGTTGTAGATGATGAAATAAGTGGTGCAATGTTTAGAATTTTTGCAGGTGATTATACTTCTATTCATTTAACTAGTCCTAATGAAGATAATAAGTGTTATGAATTAAAAAAAGGAAATAGTTTAATAAAAAAAAGACTTGGTAAAAAAAACTAAGTCTTTATTCATTTTTGGATAATTCACTTTCATATAATTCTTTATATTCACTACAGTTTTTAAGTAAGTAATCATGTGTTCCTGAATCCTTTATTTTTCCATCTTTAATAAATAAAATACGGTCACAATCAATAATAGTTGATAATCTGTGTGCTATTATAAGTATTGTATATTCATTTTTCATATTATCAATTGCTTTTTTTATTTTATATTGTGTCTCATTATCAAGTGCACTTGTTGCTTCATCAAATAAAATAATTTCTGTTTTTTGTATTAATGCTCTAGCTATTGCGAGTCTTTGTTTTTGACCACCTGATAAATTAACTCCTCCCTCACCTATTATAGTATCATATTTATCGGGTAAGCCTTCAATAAATTCATCTAAACATGCAATCTTACATGCTTCTTTTATTTCTTTATTATTAGCATTTTTTTTAACTAATTTTAAATTTTCTTTAATGCTTAAATTAAATATATAGGGGTTTTGACTTATTATTGTTATATTACCTCTTATGGTATCTTTATCTAATTCATTTATATTTATTCCATCAATTAATATTTCACCATTTTTAATATCATACATTTTAATTAATAAACTAAATATTGTTGATTTGCCTGCACCACTTTTACCAACAAAAGCAACTGTTTCATTTGCATTTATTTTAAAACTTAAATCATCTATTATTTTCTTTTTACCATAAGAAAATGATACGTTTTTAAATTCAAAGTCACCATTCACTTTTTTAATATGTGTTGCACCAAAATTTTCTTTTTTAAATTCATTAGAATTAATAATATCATTTATTCTATTAGTAGATAAATTAAAATCTTTAACTTTTTCAAGTAATATTCCAATATGATCTACTAAATACGATATTTTTGATGAATAGTTATAAATAACAAGAGCTGAGGAAACAATTAAGTAATTATTACTTATTAAATAAACGAGTAATATAATAAGTAGTAAATCATTAGTATCAAGAAGTCCACCTATATAAAAACTATATTTTCTAGATGTTTTTTGCATATTACAATGTTCTTCGTTAGCATCTATTATTTTATCTTTTAATTCATTAATGAAATTATCTTCTGCATTAAGCATTTTAATGTCACGACTTCCTCTAACTAACTCTGTTGTAAATCCTGATACTTTTTCTAATTTTTTACGATACTTTTTATCCTGGTTATTAAATTTTTTTGTTTTTAATTTTTGAATTATATATAATAATATAGTAATAATTACAAGATAACAAAAAACTAATTTACTAATTATAAATATGGCAAAAAACATACCAACTTCAGTTAATATATTAGTTATATATATATTTAAAACAACAAATATATCAGCTAGGCGAGATGTATCTATAGTAAGTCTTTGAATAAAAACACCACTACCCTTTTCATCTATTATTTTATTTTCTAATTTTAATATGTTTTTACCTAAATCAACTTCTACTTTTGATAATGCATCGTGATATACTACATTCATGCAATATTTAGAGTATCTACTAATAATATTAAATATATTTTCCGTTATAAATATTACAACTGCAATATTAATTAATTGATAAAACTTATTATCTGTTAAATATACTATTACTTTAGCGCTTAATATTGGAATTAAAACTCTAATAATTATTGAAAAAAAATCACAGATTAAATATCTAACTAAAACAAATTTATTATCCTTTGTATAATTCCAGGCAAATCTTAAATTTTTAATGAATTCTTTCATACCACTTCACCACGACGATTATATCATCTTTAGTTTAATATTACAATTATTACTTTATTATTAGATGACTTACTATCATTATAATAAAACCAATAATAAAGTATCTTAATACCAATTTTAACGTACTTTCTTTATATGCAGTGGGTAATAATTCATAAACTGATATATGTATCATTATACCCGCTATTATTGCATATAAACTAGCCATTATATAATTATTCATATATGGTGATAAAAATAAATAGGCTATTATACTTCCTAATACTTCACTCATGCCAGATATTAAAGCATAAAATATTGCTTTTTTTTTGTTGTGTGTTGAATAGTATATAGGAACTGCTATTGATATGCCTTCTGGGATATTGTGAAGTGCAATTGCAAATGATAATTTAATACCCAATTTAATATTATTAGCTGATGTGATAAATGTAGCTATTCCTTCTGGAATATTATGTAATATAATTGCTATCATACTTATAATTCCAATTTTATAAAAAACATCTTCATTATTATCTGGTAAATATTTATCAATTAACATTGAAATTATAATTCCAATTACCATAAATATTAGTGATGTAATTAGTTTTGGAAAAAAATTATTAGTATTAAGAATCATATTATAGCTATTAGGTAATAAATCAGTTAGTGAAACACAAATCATAATGCCAGAGGCAAACGCAAGTGATACTGTAACTATGTTATTATCTCCTTTTTTGTTAAAAAAAATAAAAAAAGAACCAACTAAGGTAGAAATACCTGCTAAAAATGATAATAAAAATGAATATAAAATATTCTTATCCATGCTTTTCACCTATTATCTTAATTATTATTATAATGTATGAATTTAATATAATAATATGACTTTAAAATAAACTATAAAATTTCTAAAAATCACCAAACTTAGGCAATTATAATCTATTTATTTATGATATAATTATACTAATATTAAGGAGGGTGAAAAAGATGGTAATTATTAAACATAAATTATTAAAAAAAGAATATCAAAGGATTAAACCTCCTCAGTTTAAAACTAGAATAGAAGAATTATTATGGCTTAAAAATGAAAAAATGAATCTTGAATTAATAAATATTAAGTATATTTATATTAGTAAAGAAGACATATTAAAAATGAAAAGATCGGCTGATACTAATCTCTTATACATTTATGATAAATATAAAAATAATACAAATGATTACATTAAAATCATAAATAATGACGAAAATAAAAAAATTATTCATACGTTACTAAATACTGAGTGGATTATAATTTTAAATAACGTTAGAAAATTATCACTTGAAGAATTAGAAGAAGAATTAAATAATTTAGAAGAAAAAATATGGTGCTTAAAGGATAAAAAAACACCAGACATTTTAAATAACTATTTAAATAATAGCATTCATTTGCTTGAGTATAAAAAAGAATCTCTTAAAAATATTCAAAAATTAAAAAGAGAAAAGAAAAAGATTATAATTAAAAACAAAAGACAAAATTAGTCTTTTGTTTTTTTAACCATGTCTTCCTCCGCCAGAAGAATGTCCCCCACCAGAAGAACCAGATGATGAAGAAAAACCTCCACCTCCCCCACCTGATGAATATGAGTCAGATTCAGTATAGCTTGTTACATGGCTATTTATAAAAATATCTTCTTTTTTATTCCAACTTACATTATTTAAATATACTTGGGTATTTATTTTTCTCTTAATCATTTTATTCTTTTTTATTAAAATTAACATAACAACTAAAGTAATAACAATCGAAGTAATTAATGCAGGTATAACTGGAAGATTATACTTCTTTACTAAATAACTATTATCATCAACATAATAATCTTTCATTTCGCTTGGAATGCCTAAATTATAATATGAATCTACTTTACTTATATATAAACCAAATCCAGATAGATAATTACCATTATGTAAATCATTATAAATAATATCTAATATATCATCTGCCCTATTTGTAGATATATAAAGTTGTGCATCACCAAACATATATATATCAAAATAAGGATCATTACTATAAGTATTTCTAAATAATAATATACCACTATAATTTCTATTATTTAATGCAAAGTCATTATAATCATAAAAATCAGCTGCAAAATCTTCATTTTGTTTATCATAACTATATGGTAAATCATACGTTAAAATTACAATATCAGTATTATATTTTTCAATAAAATTTACCATTTTATCATATAATACTTTTTCTTCATCATCAGTTATAATATTTGAAAAATCATATATTTTTTCTTTAGCATCAACATATGGTGTATTAAGTACATTACTTTTGTTTTTATATGTAATTTTCCATTTTTTATTTACTCCTAAATTATTTTTTTCGTTTCTATCATAAGTTGTAGTACTAGCATTAACTTTTATAATAAAAGTAAATAATAATATCAATAATAAAAATATCTTCTTTTTCATATTAGGCACCTACTTTATATACTATATAACTAATTAGTATAAATAATACAAATGATATACTAAATATAATAATAGTTAAAATAATTGCTTTTTTTCTATCCACTGGAATATCACCAATGAACTCCCCTGTTTGACCATTCATTGCAAATAAGTATTTTTTATTATTATATATTACATTAACCATCCATACAGGTAATAATGTATAATACTCTTTTTCTTTAGTGACTTTTAAATTGTTTTCAGTTATAAATTTACTTGAGTAATATTTTGCATCATTAAGCATATAATTTTCAGTTGTTTTAAGCGTTATTTTTTCAATATTAGGATATAAGTTTTCACTATTAATATCATATTTTTCAGCTAAAAAGCCAGCTAAATAAGCATGATTATATTCTTTTAATTCAGAATAATTAAAAGGTTCTATTGAATCCATTAAGGCATCATCAAACCTAGTAGAAGCATCAGATGGTATTTTATCATATTTAAATATTCCATCTCTTATTATTTTATAATTACTAGTTTTTGTATAATGTGTCCTTCCAACAGTCCAATGATCTATTTTTGTGGCATTAAAATTTAAATTACCAGAAACATTTAAATCATATAACCAAAAAGGAATATAAACACCACGTATTTTCTCTATATTAGACTCACTATTAAAATATTTTGGTGTAAGTGGTCTACCCTTTGATATTAGTTGAAATGCCTCTATAGCACTCTTTTTTTCTTTCTTAAAAGGAATTATTAAATCGGGTTTAAACTCACCAGATAATTTACTTTTAAGAATTGTGGTATTACGACAGTAAACGCAAAATGTTGCAGCTGTTTGTTCATCTGCTATTACTTCTGCCCCACAACTTTTACACTTATAAGTTACATAATTAACATTATTATTTTCAATCACTTCATCATTATTATTTTTATCATTACTTGCATTATCATATTTTTTTAATTCCTCTAATGTAAAACTACTTTTACAATAAAGACAATCCCACTTTTCTGTTTTTGGATTAAAGTTTATACTTGCACCACATGATGGACACTTGTTATTCAAAGCATATTCTTCTTTTTTATTTTCCATAATTATCTTCTACTCCTTATTAATTAAACTCATTATTTCAGATTGATATTTATCTAACAAATCCTTTGTTTTACCTTCAAATCTTACAGTTAAACATGGAGATGTATTTGATTTTCTAACTAATGCAAAGCCATTTTCATATTCTATTCTAACACCATCTACAGTAATTATTTTATAATTATTTTTCTTTGCATAATCAAGTACTTTATTAACTATTTTATCTTTATTTTCCTCTCCTACTTCAATATAACTTTCTTTAGAAGAAAAATATTTAGGTACATCTTTAAAATAATCTGATACATTTAAATTGTTATTAGATAATATTTTAAGTAACCTTAATGCTGCATAAAGTGCATCATCATATCCATAAAAATCATCATTAAAACATACATGACCTGAAAATTCTCCAGCAAAATCATAATTATTTTCTTTTATTTCTTTTTTTAAATAAGAATGTCCAGTTCTATTAAATTTGGTTTTTAAACCTAATTTTTCTAATGATTCTTTCAAACTTAAAGAACATTTAACATCAAAAGAAGCAGTTTTATTTTTACAAGTTTTATATAATTCTTTCCAAATAATAAGCATAAACATATCTGTTTTAACTAGTTTACCATTCTCATCAACAATACCAATTCTATCTCCATCGCCATCAAAAGCAATTCCTAAATCAGCACTTTGTTCTTTTACTTTTTTTTCTAAATCATGCATATTATCCTCAACAGCAGGATCAGGTATGTGGTTGGGAAATTCAGGATCAGAATTACAATATAATGGAATAACATTTACACCAAGCATTTTTATTATATCAGGATTAAAAAGGGATGTAGTTCCATTACCACAGTCTACAACAACATTTAATTTTCTTTTCCCTAATTTAATTTTATTCTTCATTAAATTTTGATAATCATTTTCTATATTATAATTTCTTATTTTACCTATTCCATTTTTATATTCATTATCAAGTATTATCTTCAAAAAAGATTGAATCTTATCACCATACATAGATCCATCTTTATCACATAATTTAAAACCATTATACTCTTTTGAACAATGCGATGCAGTTATCATTATAGCGTAAGGAATATTAAATAATTCTCTTGCATAATAAAGCATGGGTGTTGTAACAAGTCCTATATCAATTATTTCAGTGTTTGTTTCCATTAAACCCTTAATTAAATTCTTATTAAGTATGTCAGAAGATGTTCTAGCATCATGACCTATTATAACATACCCATTTGCAATTGAACCAAATGCCTTACCTATTTTATATGCAAGCACATTATCAAGCTGTTTTTCATATATACCTCTTATATCATAACTTCTAAATATTTCCCTTACAATTTTCATTTCTATACCTTTTTATTGCGAGGATGAAAATCCTCATAATCCTTTCTTTTTTTATTATTTGACAAATGAGTATATATTTGTGTTGTTTTTATGTTTTCATGACCTAGCATCTCTCCTATACTCCTTAAATCAGCTCCATAGTTAAGTAAATGTGTTGCAAATGAATGCCTAATAGTATGTGGTGAAAAACTCTTTTTAACACCTTGTATTTCTGCCGTTTTTTTAAGTATTTTAAAAAAACCCTGTCTTGTTATTCCTTTACCATAACTGGATATAAATAACTTATCAGTTAAATAACCTTTAAGCAAAGAATTACGATAAATATTTATATATTCATTTATAATATTAGTAGTATAAGATGCTATCGGTATTATTCTTTCTTTTTTTCCTTTACCAAAACACCTTACATAATTATCTTCAATATTTATATCATTTACATTTAAATTTACAAGTTCACTAACTCTAAGCCCTGCAGCATACATAAGTTCAATCATTGCTTTATTTCGGTATTCTTTAGGTGTTTTTGGTTTAAAATCAAGTAATTTGTTTATTTCTTCAATATTAAGTGTTTTTGGTAAAGATTTTGATAATTTAATACTTTCTATTTTTTCACATGGATTTATACTAATAATATTATTC
>CAZFXQ010000039.1:0-8585 GCA_964523265.1 uncultured Muribaculaceae bacterium
ATAGCATTAAATAAAGAAGGTTTAAAAAATTTATTTAAAATTATATCACTTGCAAATACTACATATCTTTATAAAACACCTAGAATACTTAGAAGTAAACTAAATGAGTTAAGAAGTGGCTTGATAATCGGAAGTGGATGTTATGAATCCGAGGTATTTATTCAATCTGGTAGTAAAGATGGTGAAGAACTAAATAATATTATTAATTTTTATGATTATGTAGAAGTTCAGCCTGTTGATGTGTATTCACATCTTATTGATACTTCGGATTTTAAAAATGAAGAAGAAGTAAAAGATAGAATTAGAAAAATAGTTAATGCAACGATTTCTTGTGGCAAATTAATTGTTGCAACAGGTGATGTTCATCATTTTAGAAAAGAAGATAAAATATATCGTGAAATAATTGTTAATCAAAAAGTACCAGGTGGTGGAAGACATCCTTTGGCTAAAAAAGATATAAAAAGTATCCCATCACAACATTTTAGAACAACAAATGAGATGTTAGAAGATTTTTCATTTTTAGGTAAAAATTTAGCATATGAAATAGTTGTTACTAACACAAATAAAGTACTAGATATGGTTGATGAAGTAGAAGTTATAATAGATACTCATGGTATTCCTTTTTCACCAAGAGTAAAATCTGATGATGGCAAAAATTACCTTGATTGTCCAAAGGTAGTTACAAGTTTAGTCTATGATAAAGCGGCTTCTTGGTATGGTAAAAATTTACCTCATAATATAGAAGAACGTATTGCAACAGAACTATATGGTAACGTTGTTTTTAATATTGTAAGGGAAAATGTTATAAATGAGAATAAAAACTTAACTGAAGATGAAATAGAAAGTAAATCGTTTGAGGAATTACATAAGTTGCTTTTATCTGGTTTTGATAATGTAAAAACGGTATTAAAGGAGTATTTTAATAAAAATTGGAATAGTGATGATGGAATTTTAAATGATGAATCATTAGATAAGAAAGTAAAAAAAGAACTTGGTGGTATAATTGGTGGGGGTTTTGATCCAATATATTTAATTGCACAAAGATTAGTAAAACACTCAAATGATGAAGGATATTTAGTTGGTTCACGTGGTTCTGTTGGTTCATCGTTTGTTGCAACAATGATGGGAATAACAGAAGTAAATCCACTTCCTGCTCATTATCGCTGTTTAAACTGTCAGCATAGTATATTTAAGAATGAAAATGGTGAGGAATTAGGTAAAACATATTCAACCGGCATAGATTTACCAGATATGAAATGTCCTGTTTGTAGTCATAATTTATATAAAGATGGACAAGATATGCCATTTGCAACATTTTTAGGGTTCAATGCAGATAAAGTTCCAGATATTGATCTTAATTTTAGTGATTTGAATCAAGCATCAGCACACGCATATACTAAAGTATTATTTGGTGAAAATAATGTTTATAGAGCTGGTACAATTGGTACTGTAGCAGATAAAACCGCTTATGGTTTTGTAAAGGGATACTTAGAAGAAAAAGGAATTACAAAAAGAGTTGCAGAAATAGAAAGGCTGGCTAAAGGGTGTACCGGTGTTAAAAGGACAACAGGACAGCATCCTGGTGGAATTGTAGTTATTCCAGATTATATGGATGTGTTTGATTTTACGCCATACCAATTTCCGGCAGATGATCCTGAAAGTGCATGGCGCACTACTCATTTTGATTATCACTCAATTGAAGAATGTGTGCTTAAACTTGATATATTAGGACACTCTGATCCAACACAACTTCGTATGATTAAGGATTTAACAAAAACAGATATTACAAAGGTTCCGCTTGATGATAAAGAAACAATGAGTATTTTTTCTAATACTAAAGCTTTAGGTGTAACAAATGAGGAAATTATGAATAAGACGGGTACACTTGGTATACCGGAATTTGGAACGCCTTTTACAATATCCATGGTAGATGATACAAAACCAACTACATTTGCTGAATTAATCAAGATATCAGGATTATCACATGGAACTGATGTATGGCTTGGTAATGCTCAAGATTTAATTAAAAATAATATAGTTCCATTTAAGGATGTTATTGGGTGTCGTGATGATATAATGGTTTATTTAATGTATCACGGATTAAAACCAATTAAGGCATTTAAAATTATGGAATTTGTTCGTAAGGGTAAGGCTTCAAAGGATCCAGATACATGGCAAGACTTTAAAAATCAAATGGTTGAAGCAAAGATACCAGATTGGTTCATATCATCTTGCGGTAAGATTAAATACATGTTTCCTAAAGCACATGCAGCAGCATACGTAATATCAGCATTTAGAATAGCATGGTATAAAGTACATATGCCTGTTTACTTTTATGCTTCATGGTTAACTTCCAAGGCAACTGATGTTGATGTTGAAGTTATGATAAAAGGTTATGATGCTATTAAAAATAGAATAATTGAAATTCAAAATAAAGGATATGAAGCTACTAATAAAGAATTGGGTCAGCTTGAAAGTTTAAAAGTTTCTTTAGAAGCTTGTGCTAGGGGAATTTCTTTTAGTCCTATTAAGTTATATAATAGCAGTGCAACTATTTGGGGTGTTAAAGATGAAAAAACTATTTATCCGCCTTTTTCTTCAATTGAAGGATTAGGAGATACTGTTGCAAATAATATTGAAAATGAAAGAAAAAAAGGAAAATTTATTAGTATAGAAGATTTTCAAATAAGAGGTAAAGTATCGCAAACTTTAGTTGATAAAATGAAGATGATGGGTATATTTGAAGATCTACCAGAGTCTAGTCAATTATCGTTATTTTAAAACTAAGAAATTTATCTTAGTTTTTTTGACTTTTTTTTAAAAATATGTATAATAGCAAGTCAGATGAGGGGTTATTATGGTTGATATTAGTAATATTTACAAAAATTTGAATGATAATTTTGATAAAATTGTTAATATAATTGTATCTTATTATGGTAATGAGTATAAAGAAAAAATAATTGATAATTTAAGCAGAACACATTTTTATTTTAAAAGTTTACCAAAAGATAACTATGAGTATATTTGTCAGAATAAAACTGATATTGATAGTTCTTTATTTTTAGAAATTACTGGGCAATTTTTTGAATATGATCAGAAAGAAAAAGAATTAAATATTGAAATAAAAAAAGAATTATTTTGCTTTGTAAAAAATTATTTTAAAATAGAAGGTAGTATAATAATTGAAAAATATGAATTGTTTTTAGAATTAATAGAAAGTTATATAAGAGAATTTGATAATTTAAAAAGAAAAGAGTATTATGTTAAAAGATTTCAAAAATATAATTTTAATATGTATGATATAGATTATCTTTTTATTAATAAATATAATGAAAAAATAAGAGAACTAAATGATATAAAAAACGAGTTCTTACTAGAAAATACAAAATATTGTAAAAATATAGTAAATAATATTTCAATAAGAGATCCTGAATTACTTAAGTTTATTGTTTTTAATACAAGCAGTACTAATTTAAAGTATGGTGAAGAAAATTATGAACATTATATAAAAGTACCTATTATAAAAATTTTAAATATGAAGTATGTAAGTGTTGATGAGGTTATTATTCATGAAATAATTCATTCTGTTGAATCATCTTTTAAGAGTTTGGGATTAACTTATTCTAATAGTGGCGAAAACAACATAATAAACGAGATAAAAACACAGCTGTTTGCAGAAGATATTATTAGAATAATGCGTACACAAAATATATATTTATATGACGAAAAAAAACAGTATGATAATAGTAAGTATTGTAATTATAAGTATTTTTTCTCATATGCTAAAATAATAAGTTGCTTTAAATCATTATTTAAGTATTGTTCAATAAATAATATGCCCCAATTATTAGAAATTACTTTTGGAAGTAATTGGCCTATTTATTCAGAAAGATTAAATAATATATATGATGAATTAAAAAAATTAAATGATAATAATGAATTATTAATTAATATTGCATTATATTTTGACGAATTTAAAATATTAACTAATAAAATGATTATTTATTTTGAATTAATTGGGAAAACTAGATTACTTGATAAAATAAATGAAGAAAAAGCAAATGTATTTATAAAAAAATAAACAAAGTTATTATATTTGATATATTATTATATTTATGTTATAATCATTTTGTTATTTAAAGACAGTGATTAGGGAAAGTATAAAGAAAAAACTATTAAAAGAGAGTATGGAAGGTGAAAGCATACATAGTAAGTATTTATATAAATGGCCTTATGAGTTTTTTAATCTAATAGGTTAAAGCGTATACTTGCGTTAAAAGATTAAGAGCTAGATAATAATATCTAGAACAAAGGTGGTACCGTGGACTTTAGTTCATCCTTTTTAGGATGAACTTTTTAATTAGAAAGGGTGATAAAAATGAAAAAAGAAAAATATTATATATCAACAGCAATTGCATATACATCAGGAAAGCCACATATTGGAAATACATATGAGATTGTTTTAGCAGATGCGATAGCTAGATATAAAAGAATGATGGGATATGATGTGTATTTTCAAACAGGAACAGATGAACATGGAGAAAAAATAGAATTAAAAGCTAAAGAAAAGAATATTTCACCAAAAGAATTTGTTGATGGTGTTAAAGATGAAATCAAAAGAATTTGGGATATTATGAACACTAGTTATGATAGATTTGTTAGAACGACCGATACAAACCATGAAAAAATAGTTCAAAAAATATTTAAAAAAATGATTGAAAATGATGATATATATAAAGGAGAGTATAGGGGTCTTTATTGTACTCCTTGTGAGTCTTTTTGGACAGAATCACAGCTAGTTGATGGAAAATGCCCAGATTGTGGTAGAGAAGTTAAGGAAAAAAATGAAGAAGCATACTTTTTTAGATTATCAAAGTATCAAGATAGATTAATAGATTATATTGAAAAACATGATGATTTTATTAAACCAGAATCTAGAAAAAATGAAATGCTTAATAATTTTATTAAGCCTGGTTTACAAGATTTATGTGTTTCAAGGACTTCATTTTCATGGGGAATACCAGTATTAAGTGATCCAAAACATGTTGTTTATGTATGGCTTGATGCCCTTACAAATTATATTACTAATATTGGATATGATCCTGATGGCTCAAGCGATGAATTTAATAAATTATGGCCAGCTGACTTACATTTAATTGGTAAAGATATTGTTAGGTTTCATACTATATATTGGCCATGCTTTTTATGGAGTTTAGGTCTTGAACTTCCAAAACAAGTTTTTGGACATCCATGGCTTTTAACTAATAATGATAAAATGGGAAAATCTAAAGGAAATGTTATTTATGCGGATGATTTAGTTAATTATTTCGGAGTAGATGCAGTTAGATATTATGTTCTTCATGAAATACCTTATGCAAATGATGGAAATTTAACTTATGAATTATTAATTGAAAGAATTAATACTGATTTAGCTAACACATTAGGTAATTTAGTAAACAGAACTATATCAATGGCTAATAAATATTTTGAAGATAAAATTTATTATTCAAATATTACTGATAATTTAGATATTGAATTGATTAATTCAGTGAATAATTTGTATAGTTTAATTGAAGATAAAATGAACAATTTACAAGTTGGATTAGCGCTTGATGATATATTTGAAGTACTTAGAAAGTGTAATAAATATATCGATGATACGATGCCATGGGCGTTATCAAAAGAAGAAGATAAGAAAGAAAGATTAAGGTCTGTATTATATAATTTGCTTGAGTCAATAAGAGTGTGTTCAGTTTTTTTAAACCCATTTTTAACTAAAACTTCAGACGAAATATTAAAGCAAATTAACATAAGAGATAAATCATTTAGTTTTAATTATAAAAATGAATATAATAATATGATTCCTGAAGTATTATTTGCAAGAATTGATAAAGAAAAAAAACTAGATGAAATTAATAATAAATAAAAAATAGAATTAATGTTAATTCTATTTTTTGTTTTTAGTGTAAATATTGTTTAATAAAGATATACATTACACAAAAATAATGATATAATTATGTAAAGTAGGTGAGAGTATGTTAGAGGTAATCTTTTATAAAGAAAATGGAGAAACTAAAGTAAAAGGAATAATAATAGATAATTTAGGTAATAAAAAAGTAGCAAACATTAGTACCCAACAAGCTTTAAAAATAATTGCGGAAGCTAAAGAAAAGGAAAATATTGATCAATTAATAAGTAAATTGAATTATTCTTCTAATGATATGACTTTTTTGTGTGATGGTGCAAAAATAAGATTACAAAACAAAAGTGATTTTTTACATGATGATAATTTTAAATTTATATTTGATTATATAAAAAGGAAAAATTATAAAATATCAAGGGTAAATAATATAAAAAAGGGTGTAATAACAGTATTATCAGTTGGTCTTATAATAACTACAGGGGTAGTAGTAAAAAACACACTTCCTGAAAAAAAAGAACAAGTATTTGAAGATGTTCAAATAACTTATGATATACCAAAATATGAGGATAATAATGAAGAAACAACTATAAAGACGGAAGATATTAAAAGTGAAAATGAAATTACGATAAATCCTGATTTGTTTGGAACAGCAAAAAAAGAAGAGACTAGTAGTTATACTGTACAAACACCTACAAGTAATGAAACCATAAGTAAAGAAGAAGTTACTAAAGTTGAAACAACCACTAAAAAACTAACATCTGAAACATTTACTAACGCATTAGAAGAAGTTACAACTAAAGAAGCAGAAGAAAAAAAAGATGATGATGCAATATTATATATACAAGGTGATGAACCTTATTCTAAAGGTGGAGCAAAAGCTGGATCAAAAATATATTTAGACAATATTGATGTTGGGACATTAAGTGATAGTGATAAAGCAACTTATGTAAGAGAAAATTATGGAAGTATAATAAGAAAATATTGTAATATGTATAATCTTGATTATGATATTATGTGTGCTGTTGCAACTCAAGAAAGAGGCGTTCATTCAACAAGAACTGATAGTGATGGAGCAATTGGTTTAATGCAAATTCAAGTAAGTGTTTGGTCAAATCCTAAAGATTATTTTATAGCGCATAATTATTCTACTGGTGAAGATGAAAAAATTTATCCTGGGACTATGAATTTAGGGAATTTAGATACAAATATTAAAGTTGCTTGTGCTATAATGAGAAAACATTTGGATGATAATATGCAAAATCAAATGATAGCACTTCAAGGATATAATATGGGAGAAGGAAGCATTGCATCAATAATTAGAAATTATGCTTATGAAAGTGGAAAATCAATTGAAGAAATAAAAATGAATCCATCAGATATAGGATGGATCAGATATGCATCTAATTATAGAGGTGACCCTAATTATATTAGTAATGTAATGCGTTATTATAATGGAAATAAATATTTAACATCATCAAAGGTTAGATAAATTAAGGAAAATTTGACATTTTCCTTTTTTTTTGCAATAATATATCATCGTTAATAAAAAAGGGGAGATTTTAAGTGAAAAACGTTTTTAGAATATATTCATATTTGTATAATGTTGGACTTTTTAAAAATATGATTATCAAAAAAGTAACAAAAAGTAATAATGCTAGATTTATATATCACTTTTCCAAAAATGCAAATAAATTAAATGATAATCATTTAACTAAGATAGTAGATAAGTTAATTATTTTAAGTAGAGGTTATACTTTGTATTCTTTTGTAAAAGAAATAAAAGTTGATGAAGAAAATTTAGATAAAATTACTAATGTTATAATAAATGCTAGTGATCCAAAGTTAATTTATAATTATTATGCATATATAAAACCTAGAAAAGTTGATGCAATAATTAAAATAATGAATTCAATTTTAAAATTTAAAGATCCTGAATATATTTATTTGTTTGCATTAAATTTAAAAGTACATAATAATAGAATTATAGATATATTAGTTAATGCAATAATTAATACGGGTAATTCACACTATATGAATATGTTTCTTAATAATATTAAAGACATTTCAATGGAAAATAAAAAGCAATTGATAGACTGTATTGTTATCAAAGCCGATCCTTCATCAATACACGAAATTGCAGTGAAAAACAATAGTATTTTGGATGAGAATAATGTTACTACATTAGTTAACAGATTATTAAAAGCAAATATTAATGAAGATATATATATGTTTTTAAGAGATGTAAAAAATATTTCAAGAAAAAATATTGATAAGTTATTACAAGGTATAATTATAGGAAGTTCAGAATATATTTATTATACTCTACGCGATGTCAATTTAACTTTAAAAGATAAATCTTTATTAATAAATAGATTATGTGTACTTGGTAATTCAAAGTATATTGGATTAACATTAAAAGATATACAATTACCTATTAATTATGTAATTATGTTATATGATAGTTTATTATTACAAGGTAGCAAAGTTTCATATGAAGGTCTTAATATCATACATAATATGTATAATGAAATTGATTTTTTAGAAAGTAGTGTTCTAAAAAGTAAACGCATGTGTACAATACTTGATTACATATATTTGAAAAAAGATATTGAATTAGCTAAAATATTATTTGGAAATATAAAAGATTTTTATGATATTTCAC
>CAZFXQ010000040.1:0-8480 GCA_964523265.1 uncultured Muribaculaceae bacterium
TTCCAGACATTTCATTAATTGCCATTTTCCTTGTTAACTCTGTTTCAGAATTAATTAAATCCATAACAGCCTCAGATTCAGTTAAATCTATTCTTCCATTTAAAAATGCTCTTTTGGTAAATTCCCCACGAGTTGCTAATCGACAACAATTAATTATTAAAACTTCTAATATTTTATTGACAACAGCTATTGAACCATGTGTATTTATTTCAACAATATCTTCTTTTGTATATGTCTTAGGTGCCCTCATAACAGTTACTAATACTTCATCTATTATTTTATTTTCATAAACTATATGACCATAATTAATTGTATGACTTGCTACTTTTGTTAAGTCTTTACCTTTAAATATTTTATTAGTGCAATGTATAGCATCACAACCAGATAATCTTATAATTGATATTGCTCCAACACCTATTGCAGTTGAAACTGCAACTATTGTATCATCCATTAATTTTACCCCCCTTGTTATTAATCATATCTTCATAATTAGTAGCTAATAATTTTATATCATCAGATTTTATTTCTTTTTCTTCTGTCTTATATAAAATAAAATCACCTTTTTCATGTTTATAATATTCAATAATTGTTTTTCCTTTATAATATTTTTTTACTTTTAAAATTACATTATCTGGTTTTATGATATTTTTTAATTTTAGTTCATTTTCTGATATTTGAAAATAATAATCTCCAGCTATATCTGAATCTATGTATATTACATAATTTGAATAATTTTTTTCTCTTTCTTCAGCAGTTCTTAAGTTTTTAAGTTCTTCAAATTCACCTTTACCATCTTTATAAGGATAATAATATATCCTTGAATAAGGTTCGACATTTTCATTAATCTTATTTGAATTTAGATAATATATTTTATCTATATTTAAATCCAAAATATCAAAATAAAAATAATCAAGTACAAACTCAAAAGGTTTATTTTCTTCACCATTTGTTTTAATATAAAAATATGCTAAAATACTTCTTATTTCTTTTTCTAATATTTTTAAATCTTCTGTGTTATCATATAAATAATTTGTTCTTAACTTACTAGCATATTTGTCTAGTTTACCTAGTAAATCACTTACTTCTTCTCCTGATATATTTAGTTTGTACAATTCCTCTTTTAATAAATTTATATTTCCTTCTTTTTCACATATAAACAATACATCTCGCGCTCTTTCCTTACCAATAATCTCACATAGAATTCTTAATATATTTTTAAGAAAAGGGTAGGAATATGTATTTTTTGCATCATTATATTCATCATCAATTAATGCTGTTAAAGCTTCTTCAAACCATGAGGTCATTGAATCTTTGCTATCTGCATGTAATAACTCATGAAGGGTCACATTTATATCTTTATATTTCATAACATGTGTATCATGATTATAATTTCCTAAAACACTTGGATCTTCAAAACCTAATACTTTTTTTGAAATTACTTTTCGAAATTCTTCATATATATATTGATAATCAATATATGGATTATCAATAGCATAGTTGATGTAATTTCTTACTTCTTTTTTTACATCTTCTTCTAAAATAAAATTACTAATTAATGAATAATATAAAAGATATGCATCTTGTTCTTTTTCTGACAACTTACCAATTTCAAAAAATGTTGGAATAAAACCAGTTTCATCTAAAAATGATTTTGATCTTGTTTTTCTATATCTGTTTGATAGTTGAGTAATAGAAGAACCATCATATGGGTTATCCTTTATTAATCTTGTGCAAATTTGCATTCCACTTGCTGTTATAAATGTTGCTGCTGCCATTATAATTTCAAATCTTTTTAAAATATTTAAT
The DNA here is from genome assembly GCA_964523265.1 of uncultured Muribaculaceae bacterium. Taxonomy (GTDB): domain Bacteria; phylum Bacillota_I; class Bacilli_A; order RF39; family UBA660; genus Aphodocola. The sequence goes on from CAZFXQ010000040.1 coordinate 1,807, forward strand.
TTTTCTTCTGTTGTTAATTTTTTTCTTTCTTTAGACATAAAAATCACCTATATGTATTTTATAATGTTTTTTTTATTAAATCAATTAAAAAAACTAGAAAACAATTTTTGTTTACTAGTTTCATTTTTAGTCGATTGGTTTTATAACAACACGTCTATTTGGTTCTTCTCCCTCGCTTTGTGTTGTAACACCCTTAAAATCAGTTAGTGCGTTATGAACTAATCTTCTTTCAAAAGAATTAAGAGGATCCATTTTTACTTCTACTTTTGTCTTTCGTACATCTTTAGCTAACTTAATAGCTAATCTCTCTATATTTTTTTGCTGTTTTTCTTTATATTCATTAGCGTCTAATAAAACATTTACTCTAATGCCTGTCTTACTATTTATGGATTGTCTAATTAGATTCTGCAATGCTAATATTGTTCTACCATTTTTTCCTATTAGTATTGCATTATTATCTGAAATCATATTTACTTTTATATAATTTTCTCTTTTTTGTGTTTCGAATTCTACTTTCACACCCATTAGATCTGTTACTTCTTTTAAATATGACTTAATATATTCAACTATATCTTCCTTAAGTAATATATTTAAAACATATTTTTTTGACTTAAATAATGTTCCTGATGTTGTTTCTTTTATATCATAATAGACTTCGTTTGTTGAGGCATTTAACTTTTTTAATGCATCATTTAATATTTCCTCTTTATTTTTCCCTTCAATTTTATTAATTCTTAATTCTTGCATAATTGCTTCCTCTTTTCTTAACTATTAAGTTTTGAATAACAGTAAATAAACTTGATGTTATCCAGTATAATCCAATTGCTGTTGATAATTGAAAAGAACTTACTGTTATTAATACTATCATCATATTCATCATCATTTTTGTCGATGAGGCTGCAGGATTTGAGGTATCTGTTGCTTGTGTTCCATTCAATTTTATTGAGAAAAATGTTACAATAAAAACTAATAAAGGAATTATAACATACCATATTTTACCATGAGTTAAAGCAAACCATGGAGTAGTACCAAGTTGTAATCCTAAAAATGAACCTTCAAATATTGCTGGCGTTCTATTAATAGCTTCTAAAAAAGCAACAAACAAAGGTAATTGAATAAATGCTACAATACATCCTGAAAAAAGAGAAATATTATACTTTTTATAGATTGCCATCATTTCTTGTGATTTTTGCATCATAGCTTGTTGATCATTTGATTTATTCTCATATTTTTTTTCTAATTTTTGCAATTCAGGTTGAGCTTTTTTCAAATTTTCTGATTGCATTGCACTTTTATTTGTAACGGGATACAATATAAGTCTTATAGCAATACCTGCTAAAATAACAGCTAATCCAAAATTCTTTACCAAATAACCTAATTTTAATATCATCCAAGCAAGTGGTTTAATAAAAATATTATCCCACACTCCTTCTTTATTATTTATACTAGGTTTAAATTTTGTACATTCTACCATTTTATTAACATTTACTTTATTTTTTGTATAAAGTTTAATTAATTCTTCATTATTAGGTTTACATATTATATTTTTTGTAAGTGCTTGTCCTGTTGCATTTTTTCCCTTTGTATATCTTACAACAGTCTTTTGCTTCTTCCCATTACTATTGGTTTTTTCAATATATAACTGTTTAGTACATCCAGTTAATAAAAAAACCAACAAAAAAACCACTATTATCTTCTTTAGTTTTTTCATTTGGTTATATCTTCTCCTATTCCTTTTGATTTTTTAAAAAGAAAAATGATGTCTTCTTTTAATTCATTGTAACTTACATTACCAGCACTTTTCTTTAATACAATTATATAATCATTATTTAAAAAATGCAACGTTGATTTATCAATAATATCTTTTACTCTTCTTTTTAATTTATTACGTAAAACTGCGTTTCCTACTTTTTTTGAAACACAAATTCCAAAGCGAAAAATATTATTGTTATAAACATATAAATAAGCATGCCTTGATGTTGTTTGTTCTTTAGCCTTAAATGCACGATCAAAGTCTCTTTTTTCTTTCACAATATTAATTTTTTTCATAATATACCTCTATAACAAAAAACCACTTACGAATATAAGTGGAATTATGCAGATAATTTTTTGCGTCCTTTTGATCTTCTTTGATTTAAAATACCTGTTCCAGCTATTTTTCTTGCAAAAAAACCATGAGTTTTCTTCTTTTTATGATTATTTGGTTGAAAAGTTCTTTTCATAATTCCACCTCCAGCTCTTTTTTAAACATTAGTATTATACGGATTATTTAAAATATTGTCAACTATTAAAATAAAAATAATAACATATAAGAAACAAAAAAGTAAATAATCAAACAAAGAAAGTGTAAAAAAGAGTTGCTAACATATTTTTCCACAGTTTTTTTATTATATTACTATTAAATAACAATATATTTATGAATATGAACATGTTGTGGAAAACTTTTGTTGTTTATTAATTTTCTGTTTATAATTAATTTTGTGGATTTGTTTATTTTATCATTTTTTATTAAAAATAAAGAGTTGTCTTGTGGATAAGTGATGTTTATAACTTTTTTTTACTTTTTTTAATTGTCTTTACATTTTAGATTTGGTAAAATATATGTAGATACCTTGTTTTTTGGGGGAGGTGAAAGAATTTTTATGAATATGGACAATTTATGGAATAATTTTCTTGAAAAAATTAAATTAAAAATTTCTTCTTTGTCTTATGACACGTGGTTTAAAAATACAAAATTAGTTTCTCTTGACAATAATATTGCAACCATTATTGTTGATTCTCCTTTACAAAAAAAGAGTTTACAGGAAACTTGGTATAAGACTATATGTGAAATTTTTAGTGAAATTACTAATACTAGTTTTGATTTCGAATTTGTTTTTGAAGATGATGTAAAAGAAGAAGAAACAAATGTTAACATTGAAAATATTGGTGTTCCTCTTAATACACCTGAAAAATCAAATTTAAATCCAAAATACACGTTTGATTCATTTATAGTAGGGGATAGTAATAAGTTCGCTTATATGGCTGCTGTTGCTGTATCTGAAAATCCCGGAAAAACATATAATCCTTTATTTATATATGGGAGTAGTGGATTAGGAAAAACACATTTGATGCATGCTATTGGTAATTTCATTATTGAAAATTCTAATAAGAAAGTTTTATATGTCACTAGTGAACAATTCATATCTGATTTTTTAAATATAAACAAAAGAGATGAAACAGGTACGAACTTTAGTTACGTTGATAGTTTTAAAAATAAGTATCGTATGGTTGATGTATTAATTATTGATGATATTCAGTTTTTAGGTGGTGCAACACAAACACAGCAAGAATTTTTCCACACTTTTAATACTTTGTATGATGATAACAAACAAATAATTATTTCTTCAGATAGGTCTCCAGATGATTTAAAAAAACTTGAGGATAGGTTAAGAACAAGGTTTAATTGGGGATTAAGTGTTAATATTTTTCCACCAGATTATAAAATGAGAGTTGAAATATTGCATAAAAAAATCGTTGGCCAAAACATGATTGGAACAATAAATGATGATGTTATTGCATATATTGCAAATAATTGTGATTCAGATGTAAGGCAATTAGAAGGAGCTTTAACAAGAGTAATTGCATACTCAACAATGTTTAATATAACCGATATAAATTTAAACATAGCGATAGAATCATTAAAAGATTATTTATCAAAGTCGTCGTTTACAAAAAATAATATTCAAAAAATTCAACAAGTTGTCGCAGACTATTATAATATAAGTGTTGATGATTTAAAATCAAAGAAAAGAAAAGCAGATATTGCTTTTCCAAGACAAGTTGCAATTTACTTATGCAGAACTTTAACTGATGAATCATTCCCTAAAATAGGAATTCAATTTGGTGGAAGAGATCATTCAACAGTTATTCATTCTGTTGATAAAATTACAAATGAGATTAAAACAAACCCAAAATTTAGAAATGTTATGGACAATATTAAATCAAAAATTAAGTGATTGTGGATTATTTATCATTATTAACAACAATATTAGTTGATAATTTTTATAAAATTTGCTTGATTTTAGATAAATTAATTAGTTTTCCACATTATCCACAGTAATAAAAATAATATTATTTAATATAAGGAGGAAATATGAAATTTAGTATTAAAAAAGAAATATTATTACAAGGATTAAATGCTGTAAGTAAAGCTATATCCTCAAAAAATTTAATACCCATTTTATCTGGTGTTAAATTTGACTTAAATAATGAGGGGTTATTTTTAAGTGCTAGTGATAATGAGATTAGTATAGAATATTTTATTGATAAGAAAGATTTTGAAAATATTGAATTAACAGGATCTACTGTTATTCAAGGAAAATATGTTTTTGAAATAATTAGAAAATTGGATGGAAAAATAATTAATTTTGAACTTCTTGATAATATAAAAGTTTTAATAAGTTGTAGTAATTCTAATTTTAGTTTAAATTGTATGGATTCTTCTGAATTTCCAAATTTAAATTTTGAAGAGAAAAAGGAACCTATTGTTATAAAAAGTAATGATTTTAAAGTGTTAATTAACAAAACATCATTTGCAATTTCAACACAAGAAACAAGACCTATATTAACTGGTATTAATTTTAAAATAAGCAAGAATATATTAGAATGTATTTCAACAGATTCTTATAGATTATCAAAAAAGAGTATTGAAATTGATAGTGATATACATGAAGATATTGATATTGTTATTCCAGGAAAGAATTTGGTTGAATTGATTAAAATAATTGATGATGATAATAATAATAATATTTCCATGCATATTTTTAATAATAAAGTATTATTTAAATTTGGTAATACAAAATTTCAAACAAGAGTATTAAGTGGAACGTTTCCAGATGTCAAAAGATTAATTCCAAGTTCTTTTTCACTATCAATTAAAGTAAATAATAATGAATTTTATAATGTTATAGATAGAGCTGCACTACTTACTAATGAAAAAGATAAAAATATTGTAAAATTTGAAAGTGAAGAAAGTATTGTTACAGTATCTTCAAATTCACCTGAAATAGGTAAGGTAGAAGAAAAAATAAAAGTAGATAAAGTAGAAGATAATGATATTAAAATTGCTTTCTCATCAAGGTTTATGATGGACGCTTTACGAACTATAGAAAGTAAAAATGTTGTTTTGAAATTTAATGGCGATGTAAATCCTATTATTATACAAGATGAAGATGATGAAACTTTACTACAATTAATATTACCAATAAAAACATATTAATAAATGATATCTAAAAGTTATCAACAAGATAACTTTTTTTCAACATATTTTTTACAAATTATATGAATAATAGAAGTATATTTTTTAAGGAGGTTTTGAAAATAAATAATTATGAGATAAATAATTTAACTTTAGCTATTATTCCTATAAGTGAAACAAAAACAAAAATAATTGAGGAAAAAAAAGAAATAATAATAGAATTTTCCTCAATGAAGATAATAGAAAATAGTTGTAGATTTTTTGGTAGTTCTTATGAAGGAAGATTAAAGGGTACGCATAGTTTAATAAATATAAAGAGTAAAAGTCCAATAATTATTGAGGAAACAGGAAAAATAATATTCTTTCCAACAACTTCTGCTAGGTTAAGTAAGTGCATTTGGCTCTCACTTAATAATATATTTAATTATTATGAAAATAAAGATGAAACATTGATTGAATTTTCTTGTGGAAAGAAAATAATTGTACCTTTTTCTTATGGTATAATTGATAATCAAGTTTTAAGAGCAACAAGACTTTTTTATGTTATATCAAACAGAATAGAAAAAATGGAAAAAAAATATAAAAAAAGGGTCATATAAGGCTCTTTTTGTGTTATAATGTACTTATACGTGGTAATTTAAAAAAATGCTGTGAGGGTGGTTAAAATGGGCTTTAAATTAATTGATTATGTTTTTAAGAAAGTTAGAGATAAATAATTTTAGAAATATTAAAAAAGCTTACTTTAATTTTGATAAAAAAATTAACATATTTATAGGAGAAAATGCTCAAGGAAAAACAAATGTGTTAGAAAGTATTTATTTTCTTTCAATAACTAAATCTCATAGGACAAATAATGAATTTAATTTAATTAAAAATAGTGAATTATATACAAAATTATCTTGTACATACGAAAAAGAAGATGAAAGTTATAGTAGTCTTTCTATTTTACTTAATAATAATGGTAAAAAAGTATCAGTAGATAATATCATGCAAAAGAGGATAAGTAATTATTTATCAAGACTTAATGTTATTATGTTTTGTCCAGATGATTTAGAAATTGTAAAAGGATCCCCTAGTATTAGAAGAAAATTTTTAAATATTGAATTATCACAACTTAATAATAATTATTTGAATTATTTAAAAAATTATAATTATATTTTAAAAGAGCGTAATGAGTATTTGAAACATAATAATAATTTTAACAAGGTTTATTTTGATATTTTAACTGAAAAGTTAATTGAAGAAGAAATAAAAATCTTAAAAGAACGTTATTTTTTTATTGATGAAATAAATGAGTATTTGCCTTTAGTATATGAGTCAATTGCAAAAGAAGGAAAAATTACAATTGAATATATTAGTTTTGTTAATAAGGAATATTTAAAAGCTAAAAATGTAAAAGACATAATAAAATAAAAATACAAAAAAGTATTTGAAA
>CAZFXQ010000041.1:0-8236 GCA_964523265.1 uncultured Muribaculaceae bacterium
AAGGTAAAGTAATAACAGCGAGTAGTTTTAATGTAGATGATATAGAAAAAAGTAATGTTATATTAGAGTATAATGATAACATATTAATAGTAAAAGATTTAAATGGAAATGAAGTTGATAGATATATCGTCAATATAAGTGGTAATAATGATAATGAAAATAATGGTAATAATAATGATAATAATGTAGATGATAATACAAATAATAATGCAGAGTTACCTAATAATAACCAAAATGATAGTGATAACAAAATAAATGATAATATTAATAATACGAATAACACAAATAATGATACAACAAGTAAAAAGACGACATTAAATAAGTTTGATAATGCTAAAACATATGATGGTATTATAAAATACTTTATAATAGGTGGCGCGTCAGTATTACTTATTAGTGGTTTAATAATATATACAAAAAAGAAAAGATAATTTGTGTACAGTTAATTCAATTAACTGTATTTTTTTAATAATATTTGATATAATTATAAAAACTGACATAATAATTACATTTTTTATTGTATTTATATATTGGTGATAATATATGAAGGTAAAAGTATATGATTGTGATCATGAAAAAGATTTAGAGGAGTGTGTCAATGATTTTATTGCTGATAAAGAAATAATAGATATAAAGTATCAAGTTTCTGTATCAATAGTTGGAGAAGAACAAATATATTGTTTTTCTGCTATGATTATATATATAAATGGGTGATGTGGATTGAAAAAGAATAGTTTTATAAATGGTGCTTTAATAGCAACATTAGGTATTGTTATAACAAAGTTTTTAGGTATTATTTATGTAATACCATTTTATGCAATAATTGGTGAGGAAAACATAGTGCTATATGGTTATGCATATACTATTTATAATTTATTTTTGTCGTTATCAACAGTTGGAATACCACCTGCAATGAGCAAACTAATTAGTGAGTATAATACTCTTAAGTATTATAGTACAAAAGAAAGAACTTATAAGTTGGGAAAATTTTTACTAATTAGTTTTGGCATTATTTCGTTTTTTATTCTGTTTTTAACAGCTCCATTAATAGCAAGTAGAATAATGGGTGATGCTAAAGGTGGAAATAGTATTCGTGATATAGCGTTTGTAATTAGGGTTATTTCAACTGCTATACTTATCGTACCTTACTTAAGTGTTACAAAAGGATATTTGCAGGGCCATAAAATAATGACACCATCATCAGTGTCACAAGTTTTAGAACAAATAGTTAGAATAATAGTTATAATTTTAGGGAGTTATTTATTTGTTAAAGTTCTAAATTTAGGAGTTGTAAATGCAATTGGTGTTGCTGTGTTTGGTGCAACAATTGGTGCTTTAGTAGCATTAATTTATTTACTAAAAAAGATAAAAAATAATAAAAAAATGTTAAATAAAGATAATAAGCCAACTGAAGAAGAAAAGAAAATAACTAATAAACAAATAATAAAAAAATTATTACTATATTCTGTTCCATTTATTTCTTTTGGTATTTCTTTATCACTTTATGATTGTATTGATATGTTAACAGTTGTAAAAAATCTTACTAGGTTAGGATTTAGAACAGTTGATGCAGAAAGCGTGCTAGGGGTTATTAATACAACTGGTAATAAGCTTAACAGTGTTGTACTTGCAATATCAACAGGTCTTATTACAAGCCTAGTTCCAAATATAACATCAAGTTTTGTAAAAAAAGATTTTGATGATGTAAGACTAAAGGTAAAAAATTCATTTTTAATGTTGTTATATGTTACTTTACCTATGACAATTGGACTATCATTTTTAGCAAGTTCAGTCTTTTATGCATTTTATGGAAAGAGTGTGTGGGGGCCAAAGGTATTTTGTTTATCAATATTTGTAGCATTATTTAGATGTATGTATACAACATCGATTTCGATAACACAATCATTTAATAGATTTAAAAATGTGTTTATTAGTATCATCTTTGGTTTATTGGTTAAGCTTGTTTTACAAATACCACTAATGAATTTGTTTAATAATTTAGGATTATATCCTTTTTATGGTTCAATTACTGCATCATTAATAGGTATTACTACTGCGTTTATGATTAATTTTGTAACAATAGTAAATGTAATATCATTTAATGTTAAGGATTTTATAAAAAAAATGTTTAAGATAATATATCCTGTTATTCTAATGACTGTACTATTATATATTATAAATTATTTTATTGGGTTTGATTTATCTAATAGATTAGTAGCTATTATTTATATATTAATTTATGGTTCTTTGGGGGCATTATTATATTTTATTATTACATTTGAAAATGGTTTATTTAAAGATATATTTGGAAATGAAATCTTTAAAAAATTAAAAAAATAGTATATTCATACTATTTTTTACATCATATACATTTCTTCATTATATATGTTATTATTTTGTGTTGTTTGATATGGTGATGTACCATTATTTGATGATTGATTAAATGTTTGATATGGATTTTCTAATCTTGAAATCCTATTTTCAAGCATTTTAACTTTTTTTTCTAAATTAGATATTTTAGTATCTAAGTTATTGTAATTATCATTCATATAATTTGGAAACATCATCATATTACCTGGAAATGGGGTTCCTGTAAAAGGAAAATTAGAATTTTGAAAATTATTTCTACTATTTTTCATAGTTCCTCCTTAATAAATTAACTTTCATTTAATTATATGTTTATTTTTAATTTTGGTGTATAATTAAAATGGTGATTATTTTGAGACTCAAAAATGTTAAAAATGCAAATTTAATAATATCAAATTCTTCATATGTTGTTGATAATCCAAATATTAATAAAGGAAATTGGAGTAAAATTTTTAATAATAATAATCCTATATCGATAGAAATAGGAATGGGAAAAGGAGATTTTATAATTAATATGGCTCTTAAATATAGGAATATTAATTTTATTGGAATAGAAATGTATGATAGTGTTTTGGTTAGAGCAGCACAAAAATTAAACAATGCTGAAATAAGTAATTTAAGATTAATTAAAATGGATGCAAACAATATAGATGATGTGTTTGATAAAGAAATAGATACTTTATATTTAAATTTTTCTGATCCATGGCCAAAGAAAAGACATGCAAAAAGAAGATTGACACACGAAGTTTTTTTAAAAAAATATGATTTGATATTTAATGGTGAAAAAAAAATATTTCAGAAAACTGACAATATAGATTTGTTTGCATTTTCAATAGAATCATTAAGTAATTATGGTTATAAATTAAAAAATGTTACTTTGGATTTAGTAAATAGTGATATTAAAGATAATGTATTAACTGAATATGAAAGAAGGTTCATTAGTAAAAACATAAGAATATGTCGATTAGAAGCATATAAAAGTAATTAATGCTTTTAATTTTTAATATTTTTTGTTATAATAAGTTTAAAGTAGGTGAGACTTTTGAAAAAAGTATTGTTAGCTTTAGTTTTATTTATTATGTTACAAGGATGTACTATATCAAGAATTGATAATGATAATTATCTTGATATTATGAATAATATCATTTCTTTAAATATTAGAAATTATAATAAGATTGGAAAAGGATATAAATATTATGCACCAAAGGGTGTTATTAGGGTATATGAGGCTGATTACAATGATATTCTTAAAAGAGGAAATAATAATTATTATTTATATGTTGATGTTGTAAGTTATTATTACAAAAGTCCAATTGAATATGAAAAAAGTAATAATCCATATTATGATGGTAATATATCAAATGGTAATAAAAATGGGCACTTAAGAATAGAAAATTATGGCGACTCAAAATTGTTTGTACAAATGGATTATAATTATGCTAAAATAGAAACATACATAGATAATAAAGATTTAAATCAGACGATAACTGACTTAAGTTATATATTGTCGAGTGTTAAATTTAATGATTCATTATTAAAGAAAATGTATGAATCGGGTAATTTTTCATCTAAAGATGAAGTTTATAAATTATTTGATAATAAGGAAAAAGAGGGGAACTTTTTAGAATATATAAAAGAGTATGATAAGTATGATGGACAAGATGATGAATCAATAATGAGAGAAGTACCAATTACGACAGAAAAAGAGCAAACAACAACTACTACTAAAGAGGAGTAAGTAATAATACGAAAGGTGTGAGTTTTAATGGGGCTTAAGAATAAAATAAATAAAATGAAAAGTTTTTTGTTTGATGAAGTTGATGAAAAAGAAAATAAAACAAAGACAAAAGAGAAAAAAATAATAAAACAAGATATAGAAGAAAAAAAGGAAACAAAGAAAAAGGAAGAAGATATTGAAGAATTATATTTTGATGATACTAATATTGATTTGAAAACAGATGATGTTATAAAATCAAGGGTTGTAAAAAATGAAAAAGAATTTAAATTTCCAGAATTTGATGATGATGATTTCATGATTAACCGAAATGAATCAAAACCTGAACCAATAATTAAGGAAAAACCAAAACCAGTTCCATTATATCAAGGTAGCAAGAGAAAAGAAGAAACAAAAAGATTTAGACCTAGTCCTATTATTTCACCAATCTATGGTCTTTTAGACAATGAAGGTAATAGTATAAAAAAAGATTCAGAATTAAATTCATCTTTTAAGAATAATGATGAAGTTACTTATGATGACGTAAGAAAAAAAGCATATGGCATAGTTGATGAAGAGTTATCTAATACTTTAGAAAAATTAAGTAGTAAAACCATTGAGGAAGCAGAAAAAGAAATGAAAGAGAGAGAAAAATCATTGTCAAGAGAAAAAATCAAATCAAAAAAAGAAGCAGAAGATGATGAAGATGATATGATTTTACCAAATGTTGATTTTAAAGAAATTGATATTGATAAAGAAGTTTCTGTTAAGAAGACAAAAAAAGAAGTAGAAGATGATGATGAAGATGAAGAAACAAAAGAACAAGATTTGTTCAAATTAATTGATACAATGTATGATAAAGAGGGGAAAGATGAATAATGACGGATATTTTAAATACATATTTACCAATAATAATATATATACTATTATGTATACTAATTATACTTCTTATAATTATATGCTTTAAAGTTTTAAGAGCAATAAACAAAGCACAAGAAATTGTTGATGAAGTTGATAAAAAAGTTAAATCATTAAATGGAATATTTAGTATTGTGGATATTTTTGCTGATAAGATTTCTTCAATAACGGAAGTAATAACTGATTCCATAGTATTATTTATAAAGAAAATATCAAAAAAAAGAAAATTAAAAAAGGAACAAGAAGATAGAAAGGAAGAGGATTTTGATGAGTAAAAAAGTAAATGGAGCTGGCAAATTTATTATTGGTGCGGCAATAGGTGGATTACTAGGAGCATTATTTGCACCTAGATCTGGTAAAGAGTCAAGACAAATGATCAAGGATAAAGCAGATGAGTTAATTCAAAAAGCTAAAGAACTTGATGCAAAAGAAGTAAGAGAAAACATAGAAAATAAAGTAAACGAAATATTAGATGAATTAAGAGATTTAGATAAGGAAAAGGCAGCAAAAATAGCTAAAGAAAAAGCTGCTAACTTAAAGAAACAAGCTGAAAATTTAGTTGAATATACTAAAGAAAAAGCAACTCCAAAAGTAAACCAAGCAGCTAAAGCACTAAGAGAAAAAGCGATAGAAGTTACAAAAAAAGTTTTACTTAAATTAGAAGATGAAAAATAATTAATATGTAAAGTATATTGAAAAATATACTTTTTTATTTGACAGTAAGGGGGGGGAGGGTTAATGCTATAATAAACATACAGAAAGGAGTAAGAAATGGAAAATAAAAACAGGATAACATTGCCAATTAAAATTATTATTATTGGTTGTATAATAGGTTTGGTAGTTGCGGGTATAGGTGGTATAAAACAAATTAATGCAAAAAAAACTAATGAAGAAAGAAAACAAAATGCATTAAAACAATCTCAAGAAGCTGTTGATGCTGCTAAAAAAAGATTAAAGGAAATTGAAGAAGAGTACTATCCTTTAAAAGAACAATATGAAAATAAAGAGCAAGAATGTGACGTAATTAATAGTGACATGAGTGCTGCAGATTGGTACACAAAAATTACAAAATGTCAAAGAGAAGCAAGTGAATTACAATCGAGAATGAATTCTTTAGAGATGGAAGATACTCAAATAAAAAATAAAGATTATACTGTTTACTATCAAAAAGTAAAACCTATGTCATATTATATATTTTATATAATTGGTGCATCAATTGCTGGTGCTGCATTATTAGGTGCATTTATTATATATTTAGTTAAAGGCAAAAAGACTTATTAATAAAAGTAGTTAATTAGATTAACTACTTTTTAAATTTGAAAAATTGACAAAAATCTCAAAAAATGGTATTATAACTAACATTATTAAGGGGTTTTGTTTATGAAAAATGTGAAAGTATATAAGAGGTTAATTTCATTATCACTCGTTATTTCAATGGCAATAACTGGTGGTATTATGCTTAAAAACAGAAAAAAAGAGGATATAAGCGAAATAAAATATGTAGATACTAGTGATGATTTATGGTTAGATAATCCTATATTAGGATTTGATTTATCTGTGAATAATAATGAAGAAAAAACTGATTGGGATAAATTAAAAAATAATTTTGAATTTAGTATATTAAGATGCAGTATTGGTTTTGAAAAAGATACAAAGTATGATTATTTTTATGAAAAGTGTATGCAAAATAATATATCAACAGGAGCATATTTTTATAATAAATGTTATCATGATGATGATTTTGAAGAGTTTAAAACTGGTGTTTTAAAGCAAAGTGATACAGCGTTAAATAGTTTAAAAAACAAAGATATTATTTATCCAGTATATATAGATATTGAAGATAATGGTAAAGCAAAAGTATATGATTTATCACCAGATGAGTTGAATTTTTTATTACATGATTGGTTGAGTAAAGCAAATGAAAATCACTACATACCTGGTATTTATTGTAATAAAAGTACATATAGTATAATAAAAGATAAAGCTGATAATGATTTATTAAGTAGTTTTGAATTATGGATATCAGGTAGTAAGTATTATTATAGTGATGATACAAGTAAAGAATTATCTATTTCTGATATTTCTTATCAAGATAATATAATAGGAGATACTAAATATCAAATGAATCAAATAAGTAATATTATATCGGGTATTGGATTTCCTGTTAATGATTATAATCATATGGATGTAAATTATTGCTATGTTGATTATGAAAGAACTAATAATGAAAAAGAAGATAAACAAGATAAGAATAAAATAGAAAGAATTATTATTTTATCAGCAGCTGGAGTATTTGTTGTGGTATTATCATCATCAATAACAGCTACAAAAATAAATAATAAAAGAAAGATTGAAAGATTAAAAAAAAGGGCCAAGTAGGCACTTTTTTTATGTGTTATGCATAGATTAAAATGAGGAGGAAAATCTATGTATAAAGAAATAGTTACAAAAGCAGTAATTGGTAAAGGTAAAAAGTATTTTAAAAATAGTTACAGTGTATTAACCGAAAATAATGCTAATACTATATTAGGTTGTTGGGTAATTAATCATAATTTTAAAGGTTATGAAAAAAATAATAAAGTTAATATAGATGGTAACTTTGATATTAATATATGGTATTCATATGATGATGATAAAAAAACAGCAGTTGCAAGTAAGAATATACCATATAGTGAATCTTTAAATATTAAAACAAAGGAAGGAACTTCTTTAAAAAATAGTGATGTAATTGTAAGAGTATTAAAACAACCAAGTTGCAACAATGTTAATATTAAAGATGATGTTATTGAATTTGATATTGAAAAAGAACTTGGAATAGAAGTAATAAATGATGAAAAAGTAAAAATAGCAATTGAAGATGACGAAGAACCATGGGATACTATTGAAGATGATATAGAAGATGTTGAAAAGAAAATAGATGATGAGGTTAAAGAGGATTTTATTTAAGGTCCTTTTTTTGTGTATAAAATAATTGAATATATTAATAGATTATGTTAATATGATAATGTAACGTAGGAGGATAATATGAATGAATTAAATGATAGTGAGAAAAAAAGTGTAATTATTAAAATAGTAATTAGTGCAGTTTTACTTATAACTATGATTGTAATTGGAATCATTGTACTTTCTAAATAAAAAATATTAATGTCAACAAAAATAGTTGACACTATTTTTTGATTATGTTAAAATTAAAAAGTATGAAGGAGGAATATTAATGGCAGTTAAATTAAGATTAAA
>CAZFXQ010000042.1:0-8027 GCA_964523265.1 uncultured Muribaculaceae bacterium
AAAAGTATTAAAAGCATTAATGAGTGTATATGATAACAGAAATTAATTATGATGATATTTCTAATCATGTAGTTGAAGTACCAAACATAGTAATATATGTATCTAATAGTAGTAATCAAGATTCTATAAATTTTGAAAAATTATTTATTAAGGTTATAAAAAAATATAATTTAGAAAATGAAATAATATATGTTAATATAAATAATACGAATATAATTGATCCATTTTATCAAGATGCACCACAATTATTATTTTATAAGGATTCTAGTATAAGTGATATTATTGTTTGTAGTGTTTTAGATAGTGAAAAAGAAATAATTAAAGTCTTAAAAGAAAGAGGAATTATAAATGATTAATGTTGTTTTGTATGAACCCGAAATACCAGGAAATACAGGTAATATAATGCGTACTTGTGTTGCAACAAATACAAAGTTACATTTAATAAAGCCACTTGGCTTTTCTTTAGATGAAAGCTATATAAAAAGAAGTGGTGCAAATTATATAAAAGATTGTGAATATACTGTATATGAATCTTGGGATGATTTTAAATCAAAAAACAAAGGTGTTTATTATTATTTAACAAGATATGGTAAAAAAACACATACATCGTTTAGTTATAGTGATAAAAATGAAAATATATATTTAATATTTGGAAAGGAATCAAGTGGATTACCACTTGAAATATTAAAGGATGATTTAGATCATTGCCTTAGAATTCCTATGACTGATAAGGTGCGAGCACTTAATTTGTCTAATTGTGCTGCAATAATGGTTTATGAAGTGTTAAGGCAACAGAATTACCTTGGTCTGTTAACAAAAGAACCATTTAAAGGTGAAGATTATATAAGAACAGGAATTGATATTAGTAAAGAAGAAATTTAATAATTATATTTCTTTTTTTTAATTACTATGCTAAAATATATGTATGATAAAAAAAGCAATATTAAAACTGATAAAAATATATCAAATTATACCACTTAAAGTTCATGGATATTGTCGTCATGTTCCAACATGTTCATCTTATGCGTATGAAGCGATAAATATTTATGGGGTTTTTAAAGGTGGATTACTTTCACTTAAGAGAATTTTGAAGTGTAATCCATTTGGAACATATGGGTATGATCCAGTTCCTAAAAAAGAAAAGGGAGATGTCAAATGAAAAAATTTAGTAAGATATTAATAATTATTTTTTGTTCATTGCTGTTTTTAACTGGTTGTGAATTTATTGAAGAAGATGATGATAAGCAAATTACTTATACAAGTGTTTATCCTGTAGAGTATATTTTAGATCAATTATATGGTGAGAATTTAACAATAAAGAGTATTTATCCGGATGGACAAGATTATAGTAATTATAATTTAACTAGTAAAATACTAAATGATTATAGTTCAACAGCAGAGTTTTTTATATATAATGGTATCATCTCAAAGGAGAAAGATTATGCTGTTAATATGATCAATAAAAACAAAAGTGTTAAAATAATAGATGCTTCACTTGGTATGCCATATACAAATGGTATTGAAGAAACATGGCTTGCTCCTGGAAATTATCTTATGATGGCTTCTAATATAAAAAATGGATTAAAAGAATACATTACTGAAACATTAGAAATTCAAAAAATAGAAGAAAGTTTTGATAGCTTAAAACTTGATTTATCTGAAATAGATGCTGAATTAAAAAGAGTTGGCTCATCACACAAAACAATAATTGTAGGTAATGATTTGTTTAAGTATTTAGAAAGTTATGGATTTAATGTTATTTCAATAGAGGAAAATGAAAATTTAACAGAAAAAACAATAGTTGAAGTAAAAAATCTATTAGCTAACAGCAACGTTAAAAGTATTTTCTTAAGTAATAATAGTGAGGAAACTGAATTTTTAAAAAGTTTAGAAAATGATTATGGAGTTCAAATTGTAAGACTAAATACTTTAAGTACAATAACATCAGACGAACGTGTTGATAAAAAAGACTATAAATCTATTATGTTAGATAATATTAACTCTATAAAGCTAGGAATAAGTATGTAAAGTATATTGAAAAATATACTTTTTTAATTGTTTGAAATTGGTAATAGCGTGTTTTTTTCTTTTGTAATATTATAAAATAATGTATAATATTGTATGGTAATATTAGTTTTTATAATACTTATTTTTGTTAAAATAAATATATGAGAAAGGCATTGCATTATGGAAGGATATATTAAAGGAACATTCAAAAAAATAATATTTTCATCAAATGATGGTTATATTGTTGGATTAATTAAAATAACGGATACAAATGAAGATATGCTTTCAAACTATAAAGGTAAATTATTTACTTTTACTGGTGTTTTTCCTATGCTTAACATAGAAGATGATTATGTACTATATGGAAATATTGTTAATAATAAATATGGTATGCAGTATAATGTGTTAAGATATGAAAAAATAATGCCACAGGATAAGGAAGGATTAGTAACTTTTTTAGCAAGTGATATATTTCCTGGTGTTGGTGAAAAAACTGCTAAACAGGTAGTGGATTATTTGGGTGAAGATTGCTTAAACATAATTGTTAATGATTATGAAAAACTTTTAATTGTGCCTAAGATGACTATGAAAAAAGCGCTTGATATAAATAAAAGATTAATTAAATATAATGAGAGTTTTGAAATGATTGTTTATTTAACTAATTTTGGTTTTTCTATAAAAGAGTCACTTAAAATATATAATTATTATAAAGAAAATACTATTAGAATACTTGAGAGTAATCCTTATGAGTTAATTGATAATATAGATGGAATTACATTTAATAAAATTGATTCACTAAAAAATAAATTAAATATTGATGATGACGATGAAAGAAGGTTGCTTTCTTTAATAATTTACATAATATCTGATATATGTTTTAAAACAGGAGATACAAAAGTTAGTAAGAATATGATTTTAAGTATGATAAAAACATATGACAATTTAAATATATCAGACGAAAAGTTGGATTATTATTTAATAGAACTTAATAGTGTGGGTAAAATAATTATTGAAGATGATTTTTATATGTTATCTAAATATTACAAAGATGAAGTTTATATAGCACATTTAGCATATTTTTTGGCAAATAGTGATGATGAAATAATAGATAGTATTGAAAGCAAAATAGAAAAGTTAGAAAATTATTTTGATATTAAATATAATGATGAGCAAAAGAAAGCTATTAAACAAGCAATAGTAAAAAAATTTTCAATTATAACTGGTGGTCCTGGTACTGGTAAAACAACAATTATTAAAGGTATTACACAATTGTATAAAATGATTAGTGGTTATTCACCTGAAAAGTTATTTGAAAAAATGATTTTACTTGCACCAACTGGTAGAGCTTCTAAAAGAATGAGTGAGGCATGTTTATATCCGGCATCTACAATTCATAGATATCTAAAATGGAATAAAGAAACTAATGAGTTTGGATTAAATGAAAGACATAAAAGTAAAGCAGAATTTATAATTGTTGATGAGGTTAGTATGATAGATACTAATTTACTTGCAAGTTTATTTAAAGCTATTACAAAAACTACTAAATTAGTTTTTATTGGTGATTATAATCAGCTTGAAAGTGTTGGACCAGGCAAAGTATTAAAGGACTTTATTGATTCTGATGTAATAAATACGATATTTTTAAAAGAAATATATAGACAAGATGAAAATTCGTACATAACAAATTTAGCATATGAAGTAAATAAGGGTGAATTATCAGAAAGCTTTTTAACTAAGAAAGATGATTATAATTTTATTAAATGTGATGATAATGATATTTTAAAAGCTACATGTGATGTTGCAAAACTAGCAATAAGTAAGGGATATGATATAAAAAATGTTCAAATTTTAGCTCCAGTATATAAAGGAATAAATGGTATAGATAATTTAAATAAACATCTTCAATCTATTTTTAATCCTAAAACTGATGATAAAAACGAAGTATATGATTTAGATGTTATATATAGAGAAGGAGATAAAGTTTTACAACTTGAAAATATGATTGATGATAATGTTTTTAATGGTGATATAGGATTTATTGAAAAAATAGAAGATGGCATTTTAACAGTTGATTTTGATGGTAATAAAGTTAAATATCAAAAAAAAGATTATAAGTCTATTAAACATGGTTATGCAATAAGTATTCATAAGTCACAAGGAAGTGAATTTGATATAGTTATTATGCCTGTTACCTCATCTTATAAAATGATGCTTTATAAAAAAATAGTTTATACAGGTATTACAAGAGCTAAAAAATCGCTTATTTTAATAGGTGATCCAAATGCTTTTCAAAAAAGTATTTATAACAAAATTAACAAAGAAAGAAATACTAATTTAAAAAAATTGATACTAGATAATATTAATGTATAATTCTAATAAAATTCATCATAATATTAATGGCATTATTATTATGCCAAAGTCATATTTTAAGAGGTGATTTATTATTAAAGCAGTAAATAATTTAGCTTGGATGCTTTTAGGTGTAGCTGTTGGTACAGGTGCTATGTACTGTTATAACGAATGTTCATGTGATGGAAAAATAAAAGACACAATGGAAAAAGTTAAGAAAGGTGCAACTAAAAAAATCGAAAATATGATGGAAAAATAATTTTTTGTTTACAATTATAATTTTATAATTGTAAACATTTTTTTTTTATGATATAATCAAATATATGGTAGGTGTTATAGAGTGAAGAAGGGTAAAAAAGATAATAATGTTTCTTTAATTATTTCTATTGTTTTTGTAATACTTGGTTTATTTTTATTTATAAAACCAGATATTACAATTGAAATAATATCTTATATAATGGGTATTTCACTTATAGTACTAGGTGTTATATCAATTATTAAATATTTTAAATCTGATATAGGAATTAGTACATTTTCGTTTGATTTAGTATATGGTGTTTTAGTTATAATAGCAGGTATATATTTTGTTGTTAAACCGGGTTTGCTTGAAGTGCTTTTTCCAACAATACTTGGTATTTGGATAATAATTAATTCAGTTACAAAATTCCAGTATGCATTAATATTAAATAAGCTGAAGAAAAACGATTTTAAATATATACTATTAATATCTATATTATCATTCGCATGGGGAATAATACTTTTAGTTAATCCATTGGATAGTATACTTAAGGTAACACAAATAATAGGTGTATTTATAATAATATATTCAATACTCGACATAATGGATAATTTTATATTAAGAAGAAACATTGAAGATTTAAATAAAATGTATATTGTAAAAGTGGATGTCAAGGAGGAAAAAAATAATGAAAAATAAAAAGGGATTCACATTAATAGAAATATTGGTTGCAATCGTGTTAATGTTATCACTAACAGCACTTGCAATAGTGGCTTACAGTAAAATAAATAAAAGTAATAAGGTAGATCAGTACAATATGGTTGTTGAAGAGATAAAAACTGCGGCTGAAAATTACATAAATAGAAATGAATATTTAATTAATGATATTAATGAAAATGTTGCTGGTTACATACCAGTTAAGTATTTAGTTGATGCAGACTATTTAGGAGTTCTAATAGATCCTAGAAGCAAGGAAAAAATTAATGAATGTAATTATGTTGAAGTAAAGAAAAACAACGGAAATATTCAATTAGAATATGTTGAAAACAATTTAAGTGAAGGAGAGTGCTATTTTAGTAATGCAATTCAATTTGTAACAGTTGGTAGCACATACAATTATAATATTAAATTATATAATAATTTATATACTCCTATTGGGAAAGATAGTTATGGAAATTATTATAATACAAAAAGAAAGTATATAAATATCAAAACGTTAGCAGATTTGAATCCAGCGTATGATAATACAAATTCAAATGATAATATATTACACGTATGTTTAGAAACAGATGATACAGGTATATCAAATGTTAAATATAACGGATTTAATACTTCATATGATGCATCACATGGATATTGTTATACAATAACTAATGATTTCAAACCAGAAAGCAAAGGTTTTACATATGTTGATTCTTTTGGAAATAACGGAATGATAGAAGTTGTTTTTGGAAAAGATACTGTTTATCCAACAATAGAAGCACCAACTATAAATAAATATGCTGGAAAAACAACATATGATATTGGTTATTATGATAATTTAGATGTATATAATATATTACACAATTTTGATATTTGTTCTGGTAATATGGTTCTTCACGGAATTAAAAATTGTTATGTAACTAATAGTTCTCGTGTTGCACCAATAATAAAATCAACATATTTTGATGTAGAAGATGGTGCTGGAAACAGAAAAAAAGAAAATTATAATGTTGAAGTATTAAATTTACCAACTACAACAACCACTACAACCACAACAACTACTACGACAACAACGACAAGAAGATCTTCAAGTTCTTCAAGAAGTTCTTCAACAACAACAACAACGACAACAAGAAGATCATCAAGTACAACAACCACTACTACGACAACAACGACAAGAAGATCTTCAACGACGACAACTACTACGACAAGAAGAACTACTAGAGATACAACACCACCAACAGTAAATGTTAAAGTGTATAAGGTAAATGGTTATTCACGTGCATCAGGGTATAGTTTAGGTAATTTAATAGTTAATAAGGATGTTAGTGGTACTAATAATGTAATTAATGTTGAAAGTCTTAGTTGGCTAGGTAAAAGTTATTCAAATTATGGAATATACATAAAATTTAAATCAAATGAAAGTGGAACAGCAGGAATATATGTAAACACTTATGGTAAAAATGATACTGAAATTTCATCATCAACTTATAGATGGACAGGAAGCAATTTTAATAACGGAACTGATTATAATGAAACTATTGATACAACTAACGGTAACTACTATAATTTTGCAAATGATGGTGCTAGAAGATCTAAAGTTATTGTAAAAGATAATAGTGGAAATACTACTGATTTCGAAGTTAATGCTAACTTGGATTATTCTGCTCCAACAATAACTTTGAGCCCATCTGCTTCAACAGCAGCGAATAATTGGAGTCGTGGTACTGGTGATTTTAGTTGTGGAACAGGAGGAACAAAAACTTGTAAATTCTATGTTAATTATAGTATAGAAGATAAAATGAGTGGTATTGATAAAAATAATTCTAAAAGGTATTGGAACAAAGCTAAACTTGATACAATTGATTCTGCAACAACATACAAATGGGATGACTCATCATATTCATATCCTTCAGGTGATAGTGGAACAATATCTGGTACAGAAAGTACAAGAGGTTCAGTACTTGAAAAATTAGTTGGTAAGCATTCTACAACATCAGGAGGTGATGGTGCTAGAAGATTAACAATAAGTGTTTGTGATAAAGCAAATAATTGTTCAAAGCAAGAAATTATAACATATTTAGATTGGACAAAACCAACAATAAAAGTAAATAATATCCATATTCAACAATGGAGTAGAAAAAATAATAATAAAGGTTGCGATGATAGAAGTAATTGGAATAAGGTTGTAAAACAAGCTACTCTTTCATATAACCAATGGATTACATTTGTTGATGTTAAGGGATGTGTTTATGTAGATAAAGTAGATGCTAGTTCAGATGATAAGGAAAGTGGCGTTACTCAATTTAGTTATACAAATGTTTCTTACCCATCAGGTGATTGTTTGAAATCAAACGCTCCATGTTATGGTAAAGTTGTGTTTACCGCAGTTGATAAAGCGGGTAATACAACAGAATATGAATTCAAAACTAACGGAAAATATTAAAGTATAGATTATTGATATTATTAAGTAAATAAAAAAATCGATGTAAGAATGAAGAAAAAATATTTTAAACATCGATTTTTTTTAATATTTATTTTCAAAACTAAATTGCGTTATTTTAATAAATTTGATAAAATTAGATTATAAAAGTAGAAGAAGGTGCTAATTAATGAAAAATAAAAAGGGATTCACATTAATAGAAATATTGGTTGCAATTGTGTTAATGTTATCATTAACAGCACTTGCAATAGTGGCTTACAGTAAAATAAATAAAAGTAATAAGGTAGA
>CAZFXQ010000043.1:0-7892 GCA_964523265.1 uncultured Muribaculaceae bacterium
CAAAGGACGAATCCGAGTGGGTCCGTATTGAAAACGCTCATGATGCGATCATCGAATATATTGATACCAAGAATCATCTATAAATCCTGGATTAATTGTTACAACATGTTTATTATGTATTTTGAAAGGACAAATACATATTTTATTTTCATATGGAATTTTCAAAAATTTACTAATATTTTTTTTTGAATTAGTTACAAATATGTACACACAATTATCTTTATAAAATCTCTTTTTTCGTCTATCCCAAGCATCAATAACTTCTTTATAATCTTTATAATGAGCACAATTAAGATTTATATCGTCACACCTGCAAACCGGATATTTTTTTCCATTACTATCTCGAGTAAAACATAATGGTTCTATAGTACGTTCCAAATACTTATCTAAAGCGTTCAAAAGTTTCAAATAATCAATTTCACCTATCCATAAATTAATAAACGGAGAACAAAACTTTAAACCTAGTCTGTTATAGATTATACCGCCTACACAATTGTTACAAACTATGGAAATCTCATTTTTATCTATTATAGATAAGTTATGGTTATTTCTTCTAAAATTTAATAAATGATTATTCTTAAAAGGAGTATTATTACTAATTCTATAAAAGTAATTTTTAATATAAATCTTTACAAAATGTTTTATTCCATATATTTTTTTTGCATATTTCCAATACTCATTAAATCCAAAATTTAAATATTTATAATTATCTGGTTTAATATTTGATATATAATGATAAATTTTACCGTTTTTCTTCATTTGTTTTATATTATTCTTATTCTTATGTTTATAGTCACTTGTAAAATATACGTTATAGTTACTATCAAGCTCATATATTTTAGATTGTAAAGAACAATTTAAAATATCTTGGTCTGGGTATTTTATAACGCCAGCAATTTTTTTTATTATCCTGTTATATTCTTTAATATCAAACACATTTTTATACTTTATAACATCAAAGACTATTAATCCAGAATTAAAATAATTATCCGTACTCTTAATTTTTAATCTAGAAAGATTAGGATTAATTGTATTACCAATGTGTGAAATATCTTTGCAACACGCAATTATATTATTACCAATGTTTAAAGAAAATAATTTGGAGATATCACCACGGATTATCATATCAGAATCAATCCATACTATTCTTTTTACTTTATTTGGCAAAACATAAGGAAGTAAAAGTCTATAAGAAGCTTCTATACTAAAATAATCCATTGTTATAAATTTTGGTGCTTTTTCTTTTTCTATTTTTATACAAATTAAATTAGAATTATTTTTTTCAACTAACGACCTAATTTTATCTATTTCGGCTTCATATAATGAAGAATACAACAAATATATTGAAACATGGTATTTATTATTTTTAAAAAAAGAAGACAACATGGTTAATAAATATTTCAAATATTTAGAGTTAATAGATATTGCAATATTTTTTTCTTCAACACCGCCCATCTGTTTCACCTCAATATTATTATAGCATAAAAAAAACTAGTTCTAACTAGTCTTAATATTAATTGTAGCTTGTACTGCTGCCTTATCTGACTAACGCGTACCCTTTTTTAAAAAACTAAAATGACTTATTACATATTATTTAATTAATTTGTTTAATATCTTTATTATTCTTACTTGTTACTATTTTCTTTTCTGTTTTTTCTTCTATTTGTTTTCTTGCATTTTTTGCTATAGTACCACCTTCTATTACTGATTTTTTAGCATTACCTTTATTTTTAATCTCACCTGACTTAGATATTTCAGTAGATGAAACTTCTGCAAGCATATTAAGTACTAATTCCATATTAGTCATATTATCTCTTAAATTTTCTTTAGTAAGTCCCTTATATGATTTATATTCTTTAGTAGAATAGCCACTCCATACTTTAGTTAATAAATCAGTTAGCATAGCAAAATCTTTACTACTTTCAATACCATTACTTTTTAATTCATCTGTAAATTCTTTTCTAGCGTCAATTGATTTTAATCTTTGATTAATCCAATCATCAGAATAGCCTTTTCTTCTGTATGTTTCAAGTGCTCTATTAATAGTTATTTCTGGATCATATTCCTCATCTATTCTTTCCTTCCCTAAATGAGCTAGCCATAACTTTATTGGTTCTGCTTTCTTCAGGGGGGCCGAGTTTTCGGCTTTATGGGATATTCATGACTCGTTAAATCTCTTTATTACTCGTTATTTCCACACTTGAGCACACTCGAGAGCACTTGCGGATTTAGTTTTTTCGTATGTAAAATCGTATGTAATTTAGCATAGAAAAAGAGCATTTTTATTGCTCCTAAACTTATTAGTTTAAACTAATGTTTAATTTTATTAAAATCTTCTGGTAAACTTGATAAATCAATTTCATTTAATGGTGGTCTATTTACAGTTATATCAGATACACCTAATAGACTTTGTTCAATATCTCTTTGTACCATAGGATCAGCTATTCTTCTATCAAATTTAGCAGTAAATTCACCAAATGATTTTAATTTTTCTAAAATAGTTGTTAATGGCACTTCACCTTTTAGTGTAGGATCAAATTGATCTGCTCTAATTAATCCTAAACCTACAAATTCACCATGAAATGGTTTAATACCATATTGTTCTTCTATTTTTTGCATTAAAGATGAATAAAAAGCAACACCATAATCAGATGGAAGTAAGTCAACATTTTCCATAACTTGACTTGCAACAATGTCTTTACCATCTTTATCTAATAGTAATCCTGCAGTGAAACCAGTTAAGACATCAACATAACCTTGAACTTGTCTTCTTCCATCGGGAGAAAAAACCTTGTTCTTTTTAAATAAACCTGCCGCTATATACTCTTCGTAACGACCATATTTATCTTTTACTCTTCGATTGTAAAGAGCCATATAAGTATCAGTAACATCAACTGAAACTCTTAATGACAAAGGTGTTACCTTGTTGTTCAGATTAATAGTTGATAAATCAATAGATGTATCCATACGATCAACAGGTGCATCTATTGGTATTTTCTCTGTATAATTGTGTATCGGATTTTTACCAAGGTAATCATTCATAGGTTCTTTTTCAATAAAATCATCTGTTGGTATTTTCTCTGTAAAGTTATCTACTGGCTTGTTTGCAGTATAATCAAAATTTTCCATTACATGTCTCCTCCTTATAATTATTATAACATGTTTTCCCAAAATTTTTTTATAATTTTATTATAAATATAAATTTTCACTCTCTTGAGTGTGAAGAGAACAGAACTTTTTACTCAATATTTATAAAGCTTTCATCCATTTAAAATCAGTATTTTTCGTTTTTTTGACCCCGAAATTCGTATGTAATTCGTATGTAAATTGTAAGTTCTTACAATTTTTTAAATGCCATAACCATCACAAACTCTTATAAATACTGGGTATAACAAAAATGAGACGTCTTTCGACGCCTCTTCAGGTGGTTCTGGATATCGACTTTATGAAATACTCACAACCCGTTAAATCCCTTTATTACTCGTTATTTTCACACTCGAGATGCCTCGTGAATTTAGTTTTTTCGTATGTAAAATCGTATGTAATTATGCTTCACTATAACTAATTGCTAATTCAATAATTTTATCTATTAATGTCATGTTTTTTCCAATTTGTTCAACAAAATTATCTCCTAATACTGATTTAATGTCAGTAATAGCTAGTTGCACATATTTTTCTTCAATTTCAAATAATTCTAAGTAATTTAAGATAATATCATCAATAAAATAGAAATTGTTATTCTTTAATAACATATAAACTTTATTGAAATTATTTTCATCTAATAGATTTATATAATCTTCATCATAGGTATTGTATACTAAATCTAAATATGTAGAATTTAAATATTTATCTAAAAACATACTAAACTCCTTTTCCCATTTGATTTTTAATATAATATTCATTTATTATTTCTTCAAGCGAAAGACCATATTTTACTTTCATATCAGGACTACTCATAGAGAATATATCAATTAATAAACCTTGTTCATCAACAATTGGTATATTATGACTTTTAAGAAATTCGATTTTAGATTCTAATTCTTGAACAGAAATGTGTTTAAGAATATCTTTGTTTTTTATTATGTCTATATTATATTGTCTACATATATTATTGATTTCTTCTTTGTTTTTATATATGTTCCAAACCATTCCTAATCTAGATAATAATATCCATTGCTCGCTTTCTAATGGTTTAAGTCTTCTTTGACGAGCAACCCATCCTCCCAAATTATATTTTCCATTATCATCTTTGGTATATCCATCATTCGTTTTAAAACCGGCTGGTACGTCTAAATTATGATAATGTTCATAATATATTTTGGCATACTCATACATCTCTTCCCACGGAAGAATATGGACTTTATTTTCAAATCTCATTCCTATTTGAGATAAAAGTTGACCCCGTTTGCTTTCTGGTGAGATTTCTGCCCTTTGGCGATAAATCCATCCCCCCAAGTCAATTTTTCCTTTAGCAACTCTTCTATAGCCATCGTTTGTTTCAAATTCTTGGGGTACTTCTAAATCATGGTGATGTTCATAATATACTTTGGCATATTCATACATTTCTTCCCATGAGATAATTCTTCTCTTTTTTTCAAAGCTCATTCCTATTTTGGATAAAAGTTGACCACGCTCACTTTCTGGAAGAACAACAGCCCGTTGACGAATAATCCAAGTTCCTAAATTAATTAATCCGTTTTCATCATGTGTATAACCATCATTTGTTCTAAAAATTCCTGGTACTTCTAAATTATGGTGATGTTCATAATAAGCTTTGGCATACTCATACATTTTATTCCATTTTTCAACAAACTGATTACTAAACTTCAGTCCTATTTTAGATAAAAGTTGACCACGTTTGCTTTCTGGAGAAGTATTTTTCCTTTGACCAGCAAGCCATCTACCTAATTTAATTTTTCCTTTGGCAACTCTTGTATATCCATCATTTGTTTCAAATCCTTGGGGAACTTCTAAATCATGATGATGTTCATAATATATTTTGGCATATTCATACATGTCTTCCCAAGGAATAATATCTACTTTATTATCAAATCTCATTCCTATTTTGGATAAAAGTTGACCGTGTTTGCTTTCTGGAGAAGTATTTTTCCTTTGACCAGCAATCCAGCCTCCTAAATTTACTTTTCCTTTAGCAACTCTTGTATATCCATCATTTGTTTCAAATTTTTGAGGAACTTCTAAATCATGGTAATGTTCATAGTATACCTTGGCATATTCATACATGTCTTCCCATGAAATAAATCTTTTCTTTTTTTCAAAACGCATACCTATTTGAGATAAGAGTTGGCCACGCTCACTTTCTTTTGGAATAGTATCTCTTTGATGATTAACCCAACGACCTAATCTAATTACTCCATTATCATCTTTGGTATATCCATCATTTGTTTTAAACCAGAATGGCACTTCTAAATTATGATAGTGTTCATAATATGCTTTGGCTAATTCATAATAATCTTCCCAAGTCTTTGTTAATCTATCGCTTACGTATCTTAACATTTCAAATAAATCTTGATTTTCTATTTCAATATCAAATGATGCGTCTCTTA
Source organism: uncultured Muribaculaceae bacterium (assembly GCA_964523265.1). Taxonomy (GTDB): domain Bacteria; phylum Bacillota_I; class Bacilli_A; order RF39; family UBA660; genus Aphodocola. The sequence goes on from CAZFXQ010000043.1 coordinate 5,568, forward strand.
TTTTAACATCACGATGATTACCTAAACCATTCTCTTGAATATCTCTAATTCGATCTTTTAAATTATTTTCTAATTCCTTTATAAAATCATAGTTATTAGTTAAATCTATTACAACAGGAGCAATTAATTTTTCAATTAAATCTTCTTTGGTGGCATTTTCTTTGACTGGTATATCTCTAGATTGGCACATTTCAAGTAATTCTTCTAAGGAATGTTTTTCTAGTTCATCAAACATTTCTTTCGTATTACCCCGAACAGCTAAGGCTCTTCCTAATTGTTCAAAATAGACAATATCAGATGTTGTTCCCCGTCCCATTATTACCCCATCTATATTAGGAGCATGAATGCCTTCATTATATTGATTTATAGCAAACATTACCCGTAGTTTATTATCTACCTTTTCACCATCTAAAGTAACATCATCATAAAAAGCATCTCTATTACGTTTGCCTTCTATCCCCATTTCACTTATTGATGTATAAATTATTATATCCTCCTCAGGCACAAACTGTTTAAACCATTCTATGGCTTGTTTTTTGATTGTCTCAATATCATTAGTTCCTTCTTCTGAACATGGTGGGCAGAAATAAATATACTTACCATTAGGTTTAATACTTTTTCTTAAAATACTAGGAATACTAGGTGCTTCATGTATTCTCCTTTTTACATCTGACAATATTGCCATATATTCTTGATATTCACGAGATGTGGCACTCAAATTTTGAACTCTTTCTTCAAGTTTGCTTGCTAACCCCATTAAATTAGTATAAGCACTTTTATATATAGGTTTAGGGAGTATACCATCTATCATGGCATCACATAAGTCGTATCTACTTTCTATTTTCCCAGAGAATAATTCATCTGTATCAGGATCAGCCATATCTCTTTCATAGGAAGTACCACGATCTCTTACTGTGTAAGCAGTCATACCAAATATTTGGATATTAGGATGTGTTTCTATTAATTTATTTACTGCTTTACCCCATATTGGTGCACCTATGTGATGAAATTCATCTAATATTAATAAATCGCATTCTAACTTTTCCATTTCACCTTTTTTATATGGTTCTAATAAACTGGAATATGTTTTAAACTCTAAATTAGGAAAATCCCTTTCGATATCCAAATCAGGATTATCTTCTATAATCTTTTTAATATGTTCAATTATCCCATTGGATGGTACTACATAAATGATTTTTTTATCTTTATTATCATATGCAAGCTGAAGTGCATTATAAGATTTACCTGTTCCTGTAGCATGGACTATTCCAACTACATCTTCTCCGGATTCATATGCAGCTTTTACCATGTTATAACTGTCTGCATTATGGTCATATAATCCAACAATTTTATATTCATTATCACTCATAATTATCACCACTATACAATCTAATATCTACAAAATCTTTTCCTGAAATATTTTGTTCAATTATCTCTACCATATCGTTTATTATAATATCAGTATTTTCATCATTCTGCTGAACAGTTATTTCTTTCAAGCCGCTATCAGTCATCACTTTAAAATGAATATTAGTTCTATCCATAATATCTAACAAACCACCGTTTTTATATTGTTCTGGAATGGAAATATCAATAACCTTTCCAATTGTTTTAATCATAAGTTTCACCTCTACTATAATTATAACATAGATTTTCACCCAAATCGCACTGAAGAGAGCAAAAATTAATAATTCCAAGTATTTATAAGTCTTCATAATAAAAATACATACGTTTTTCATACAAAAAAATCGTATGTAATTCGTATGTAATTTACTTTTTTTCAAAACTTGAAGCCTCGTAATCTCTTATAAATACTGGGCTCAACAAAAATGAGACGTCTTTCGACGCCTCTTCAGGGGGATTGATTCAATTATACGAAACATTCCTTCTAAATCAACAACATCAGTTAATCTATATTTACCATCTTGTGCAATCAATTTCAACTGGTGACAATTTGTCACCGTTTCATTTCCTTCTTTTTTAAGCCTTTGTTTTAATTTGTTCCAGTATTTTCTTTCATCACTACTTTCTGATAAAATGCCAACTATATCAACAACACTTATATAATATTTTTCTTCATCAGAATTCCATACGGTTCTTACTTTTTTGTTTTCAAATGTCTTATTTAGAATTTGTAATGTATTATTCATCGATTTCCTCCTTTTCAACTATTTCTAATTTATAATTCATTGCTTCTAATAATTTAACAAAAGTTCCTAGTGATATGGAATGTAGATTTTTTTCCATTCTAGCAACAGTTGATCTTGTTATACCAACTCTTCTTGCTAATTCTGATTGACTTATATTTGATTCATTTCTTAGTTT
>CAZFXQ010000044.1:0-7882 GCA_964523265.1 uncultured Muribaculaceae bacterium
TATTACCCCTATCATCACATACTATATATTTAATTATACTATATAATAGTATTTTTTTAAACATTTTTTTTAAATTTATTGCATAAAAAGGAAAAAGCAAATTGATATGTATCAATTTGCTTCAAAATAATTGCCATAATCCAAATACAAAGTACCATTTTGTTTACCTATTTTCTCTATTATATCATTATAATCGTTTATTTTTTTAAATTTATTTATCGTCAAATAAACTTTATTTCCATCATTCATATAAACCAGATATCTATCTGAATCAATTTTTTCATTTGGTTCATATTTAATTGATGACATCTGACACATAATATCCGAATCAATTTTCATCATTGCCTTTTTAAAACCAATAATTTTATTACTTGGAATCTCATTGGCTAAAATTGGTGCACAAACTATTTTATTATCCTTAATACTAGTATCAATTGTTACTTTTTCATTATTTGAAGCATCAATATATAAAACTTTTTTTTCAACAACATTTAACTCTAAACTTAATAGTCCTTTTTTCACATTTGCTTTTTCTATATATGGATTTTTAAGTAATTCCTTTTTTACATTAAATGATAGTATACTAAAAAAAGATGGATAATTACTTAATTTTGCTTGTTCAATAATTTCCTGATCACTAAGTATAGTATTTCCGTTTACACTAATACTTCTTATTCTAATATTAATACGTTTATGACACGCAAAAGAAATTATTGCCACAAAAACAATAATTACTCCCAATTAACAAATTCTTGTTCTATTTTTAAATCATAACCCGTTTTTTCTTTAACTTTTTCTTTTACATACAAAATTAAATTTTTAACATCTTCTGCACTTGCTTTATTATCATTAATTATAAAATTAGCATGTTTTTCACTAACCTTTGCACCACCAATTTTATAACCTTTAAGTCCACAATCCTCTATTAGTTTACCGGCATAATTATCATCAGGATTTCTAAAAACAGACCCCGCTGATGGGTATTCAAGAGGTTGTGTTAGAAGTCTTTTTTGTCTTCTTGTTTCCATAAGATCTTTTATTTCTTTTTTATCTCCATGCATCAAAACCAGTTTTGCTCCCAAACATATATATTCAGGATTTTCCTTAATAAAAGATGTACGATACTTAAAATTCATTTCTTTATTATATAAAGTCTTTATTTTCAAATCTGGTGTTAACACATATACTTCAGACGTAATATATCCCATATCAGATTTATATGCTCCAGCATTCATAAAAACAGCACCACCAATCGTACCAGGAATACCAGATGCAAACTCTAAACCAGTTAATCCTTCTTTTGATACTTTGTATGATAACTTTACCAAATTCACACCAGCTCCACACTTTACTAATGTATCTTTAATTTTAATTTCATCAAACATATCAAGTTTTATGATAACACCATTAAAATCATTATCACTAAATATTACATTTGAACCATTTCCTAATACTTTATAATTAATACTTCTTAATCTTAATTCTTTAATAAGTTGAATTAATTTTTCTTTGTTTTTTGGAAACACAAATAATTTAGCAATACCACCAATTTTATATGTTGTTACCTTGCTTAAATCAACATCTTTCTTATAATTTCCTATATTATGTTTTTTAATAAAATTAATTACATCTTTCATAATTAATCACCTATCATCATCTTATTTATTTCTTCGTATATTTTTTCAGAACTATTAACAACTGAAAACTGTTTTAAATTATCTTTTAATTTATTAGTGTATACTTTATCATCAAGCAATTGTTCAACCATTCTTAATAATATATCACCAGTTAAATCTTTTTCTTCTAAAATTAAAGCTGCATTTTTTGAAACAAGATCCATAGCATTTTTATACTGATGGTTTTCAGTAACATATGGACTTGGTATTAAAATACTTGGAACATTAATTGCACAAATTTCACTTAAGGTCGAAGCACCTGCCCTTGACACTAAAACATCAGTCTTCTTTAAAAGACCTACCATATTATCAATATATGGCATTATTTTAATATTACTTGTGTATTTATTATTCTTATATTCATCATAATAATTATTACCTGTAACATATAATACTTCATAATCCTTATTATTAAATAACATTAACATATCTTTCATTTTTTCATTTATCACTTTTGATCCTAAAGAACCCATAACAATTAATACAAGTTTCTTATTTTTACTTAATCCATACACTTCCTTTTTTGCAGGTTCACAATAAAAGGCATTTTCACCACATGGATTACCTGTATATATACCCTTAGTTCTATCTTCTAAACTATCTAATGTACTTTTAAATGAAACAAAAATTTTATCAACAAAATTTGATGCAAATTTATTAGTCATTCCAAAAGAAGAATTTTGTTCATGAATACAACATTTAACGCCTAACTTGTGTGCAGCATAAACCACAGGTGCTGAAACATAACCACCTACACCTAAAACTATATCAGGTTTAAAATCATTTATTATTTTTTTGCATTTACGAACAGCTTTCATAAATAAAACTGCATTTCTAATATTCTTAATACTTAACTTTCTTTCTAATCCATCTATTCGTATACCTATAAATTTATATCCCTGTTTTGGAACTATATCCTTTTCCATTCTATTATCAGTTCCTATGTATAATATTTCTGAATTTTTATCTTTCTCCTTTATCTTGTTTAAAATTGCCAAAGCTGGGTATATATGACCACCTGTTCCGCCTGCTGAAATAATAATTCTCAATATAATCACCTACATTATAATTATATCATAGTTAATTAAAATTTATGTAAAAAAAGAAGATGCTTTACGCATCTACAATGATTTTCTTTTTTTGTGTATTATATTTATCAAAACTATTAATGTTGCAATAATTGAAATAATAAAATACTTTATTATATCATCATATGTTTTTGCATTCTTTTCAAATTTGTTCAATGTTGTTGTTATATCCTTGTCGGTATTAGTTGTTATTATATCTTTGCTCAACTTAATAGTATACCTATCTACTTCATTTCCATTCATATCTTTTATTATTAATATATCGTTACTACGCTCTACAACTACATTATTACTTTTTCTTATTATGTCTTCTATATCATCTTCATCATTAATTATTATTTCTTTACCATTTACCTCATAATCATTTAAATTTAAACTACCTAACTTTAAACTTAATAAAACAAGTTCTTCAGTAGAATTATTATATTCAAATGATAAAAGCAAATTATCTCCTGAAACACTTAATTTATATCTTCCATTTATAACATTAGTCATATTACTATCAATGATCATATTTTCTAATATTTCATTTTCATTATCATAACCAACAAACATATAATTATTATTATAATCTATATCATATTTATTACTTTCAATGTTGTCATAAACAACAAAATATAATTCATACAAATGATTATTATAACGAAAGTAAAAATCATCATTACCACACTTAAGTGGTCTTATAACATTATTCTCATATGATAATGTTCCATTATTATATTCATATTCATATCTTTCAATATCTCCAATATTTAAACCTAGTCGTGAATTTATATTAAATTCTTCAGAATCACGAATAAATATATTGTGAATTCTAACACTTTTTAAATTTCTAAAATTAGCAAAATTAGCTTCAGAAATACTATTATAATCTGCATATAATTCATCTAGTTGAACCTCACTATTTAAGGTAAATGAACTTAAATTTAGATTATATTCTATCATCAAGCTTTTCAATTTAGAATTTGCGGACAAATCAAGTGTTTTCAGATTATTACTTTCAATATTTAAAAATTCTAAATCACTAAGCATACTTACATCTATTGTACTCAAATTATTATCATACAATTCTACATTTTTTAAATTCAAATTATGACTTAAATCTATTTCAGTTAAATTATTCTCACCTAATTGTAATTCTTCTAAATTTGGTAAATTACTTAAATCTATTTGTGATAAATCACTTTTCCACAAATCTAAACTTACTAATTCTGTATTATTACTTAAATCTATTTCACCTGTTATGTTATTGTTATATACCTTTAATTTTTTCAAATTCACATTGTAACTTAAATCTAGTTCAGTTAATTTATTATTACCTAATTGTAATTCTTCTAAATTTGGTAAATTACTTAAATCTATTTGTGACAAATTAGTATCATATATATTTATTTTGGTTAACCCTGTTAATTTTTCTAATCCACTAAAATTTGTAATTTGAACCATTACAACTTCTAAATCAGTAATTGAAGAAAGTTCACTATCAGACATATTATAAACAGTACAATCGTAATCGGTTTCATACTGCATATTATAATTTCTAACTACACCACAATAGAAATTTTGATCCGCAAAATAAGGATTAGGTGGTGTTATATCCCCCTTTAATTTTTTTACATTAAAATTACTTGTTAATGTATATGTTAAAGAAAACACTACTATAAATACCACGCTTAATAATAATCCTTTTAAAATTTTTCTTGTTTTCAAAACTTTGTTAGACGGTCTTCCTACTTTGTTTTTAAATATCACAATACACACTCTCCTATTCTATGTATACATTATACCATTACACCCCCTTATTATGTCAATATAAAAAAGGCATATTTACATATACCTTTAATTTTGATCTTTTTCTATTAACTTCTCTTCATTTAAAACTTCATCAACAACATTTTTGTCTTCTTCATCAATAACAAAATCTTTTTGAGTATCAACTTCTATTTCTTCATTAAAATCTTCACTAAAAACTGCTTTCTTTGGTGGATCAATTATTGATAAAAGTTTTATTTCTTTTTCTTCATTTTCTTCTTCTGGTTCAATTTCATTTACAACATTACTCTCATCATTAGATACTATATATGGATCCCCAGATAAATTTGAATTATTAATATTTATAGTACAATCACTAACATTCTCACCAAGATTAATTGATGGATCAAATCCTGTAATTTCACTAGATGATATTTCAATGTTAGAATTTTTCTGATCAATTAATGATATACCAACAGATGGATTTTCATCATCACTACCGGTTATTGTAGAATTACTAATTACTAAATTTGAATCATCATTGCCACCTTCGTATAAAATACCAGAAGATGAATTATCTCCTAAATTAATATTTGATTGTTCAACTTTAATAGTTGTGTTTTTAACTCCTGTACCTATTACTATAGCAGCAGATTTTTCGCTGTGTCCTTCTGATAAACAAATATCTGAATTTTCTATTTCAAGTTCACTTTCATCATTTTCTAAAACAACAGAATTACTATCAAATTCAACTGTTGATGATTCTATTTTTAATTTACCACTCAATCTTATTTTCTTCCCATTGGAATGTTTAATATCAACATTCTCTAAAGTAGCATCAATACCTTCATTAATTATCATTCCAAATGTTAATGTTACATTTTCTTTTGAAGTTAATTTTACATTTCTAGATATTACTATATCTTCATCTGCTTCTATGTCATTTTCAAAAGCAATATACTCATTTTCTTCATCTTGCAATGCATCATAGAATTCTTCCCTTGTTTTAACAAACTTTGCAATAATAAATTCTATCTCTGTTTCATTACCAGCTTCATCCACTACTTTTAAAATATGTTTACCATTCTTATCATACTGTTTTCCTAATTCATACTCTTTCCCATCAATATAAACTTTTAAATTTTCAGGATCTGTAGTATCATCTGTTGCTGAAATAACAATAGCAGGATAAGACATATTATCACTTACTCCACCTACAACAGGTGCTATAACATCCTTGTTTTCCTCTTCTTCAACAACAGTATTTGCAACTTCAATTACTGTTTCAACAACACTAGTACTATTAATAGGTTCAGCCTTTTTTTCATACACATAAGGTTTAGTTGTTTCAATCTCAACTTTCTTTTGTGTTGTAGTAACCTTTTTATCCTTTTTTACTGGTTCCTTTTCATCCTTTTTACAAGCCTTAACAGATAATACAACAATTATAGCTACTAGAATAACTGCAATTATTATTCTAAGAAAAGTATAACTTGCATCTTCAACTGTCAACTCTTGTTCTATAATGTTTTCTTTTTTTATTTTTGTAGTATTGCTTTTCTTTGTGTTAGAATTACTACCTTTTTTCTTTGACATAAACCCTCCTATCATGTTTACCTTCTTATAATAACACAATTTTACATATATTGACAATAATTTTAATAAAAAAAATAAAAAAAGTAACGTTCCTGATAAAAACATTACTTTTCAAGTTTAAAGGAAAACCACTCTGAATAGGCAAACCCTAAAACATTTTTAAACATTATCAGTGTTTAATGTGGTATCTTATTATTATGAGTTTTCTTTCTCATTTACAATTGTAACACCTAGATATAAATAAGATTAGCTCTTGCTTTTTTCCAGTATCATACCGATACACATACCACAATCATAAAGAATTAAAATTAAATACCCTAATCCTTCACTTGGTATTTCATCTAGGTTGCCTATATGGTATCATAATAAAATAATTATGTCAATCATATTTCAACATTTTTCAAGCTTTCGTGTCAATGTTTACAATTTCAATAATTTTTGCTTTTAGTTCATTATCTTTTAGATTGTCTAACCTTTTATCAAGTATTTGATCTTTTTTATATAAGTTTAATTTAGCCTCATAAAATTTTAATTTTGAACATGTGTTTTTTATGTGTTTATGAACAGCATTTCTACTTATATTTTTATTTTCAGCTATTTCCCCTAGTGATAAATTATCAAAATAATAATACTCAAAATACATTTTATCATCATTATCCAATAACTCACCATAATAATCATAAAGTATAATTAAATAATCTCTTAATTCCATCATCACATCATATCCTTAAATAAACCATATATATATTTTTCAATATCAAAATCAACTAAATCTTCTTTTCTTTCACCCATTCCTATATACCTTACCGGAATGTCAACTTCTTCTTTTATTGCAAGCACAATATCACCTTTAGCAGTTCCATCTAACTTTGTTAATACAATACCAGTTATATTAGTTATTTCTTTAAAACTCTTTGCTTGACTTATACCATTTTGACCTGTTGTTGCATCAATTACTAAAAAGGTTTCATGTGGTGCATTAGTTATTATTTTCTTTGCCACATTATTAATTTTTTCTAATTCTTTCATCAAATTAACTTTATTTTGAAGTCTACCTGCAGTATCTATTAAAACAACATCGTAATTTTCATCTTTTGCAATATCAAGTCCTTTATAAACAACACTAGCTGGATCATTAGTATTATCATCACTTACTACTTTACAACCTATTTTATCACCCCAAGAAATAAGTTGCTCTTTTGCTCCCGCTCTAAATGTATCTGCTGCAACAAGTAATACTTTTTTACCATTATCTTTGAACTTACTAGCTATTTTAGCTATCGTTGTTGTTTTACCAACACCATTTACACCAACAAACAATATAACTGTTGGTCCATCTTCATTATAATTAATCCTATTTGATAAAATTTTACCATCAACATATATAATAAATAATTCATCAACAATTATTTCTGTTAACATATTAGGATCTTTAATATTTTCCTTAATAACTCTCTTTTGTAATTTATCCATAAAATCCATAACGGTTTTGATTCCAATATCAGCATTTATTAATAATTCTTCAAGTTCTTCAAAGTAATTTTCATTTATCTGTTCATATTCGTTAGATAAATTAGCCAATTTATTAATGAAGCCTTTTCTTGTTTTTGAAAGACCTTTTTCATACACAGTAATATTACTATCACTTTTTTCTGATTCTTTTTTAAAAACATTTTTTATTTTATCAAATAATCCCATATTATCAACTTTTCTTTTTTGTAAACTTATAAATAATATTTTACCAAATAATAGACAAAATGTAAAAAAAAT
>CAZFXQ010000045.1:0-7764 GCA_964523265.1 uncultured Muribaculaceae bacterium
TATTGGAAAAGCCTGACAACCATTATGATCGGTTATTGCAACACCACGATAACCCATATTAATAGCATTAGTTACGAGCTCGCATGTGTGTTTACCCAAATCTACTTTTGTTAAACCATCCATCTGGCTCATCATTGTGTGTGCATGTAATTCAACTCTTTTTACCTTAGCATCATCAACCATTTTAACTTCTTTAGAAGGTATTTTCATAACACTTCTGATATTTAAAACCAAATCTTTAGCATATATATCTTGCTTAACATATCCATTAATACGAAACCAGCCATTTTTCATAGCTTTTGATAATTTTTTAAAAATATCTGCGTCTTTTGTAAAGTATTTAGCATATATACTATCCGTATCATCGCTTATTTTGAAAGTTAATATCTTAAAAGCACTTTTTGGAGATTCAAATTCCTCAATACCAAATACATATGCCTCAACTGTAACATTTGTTTCTTCTGTGATAATATCACTAATACTTATAACATTACCATTAATTTCATCACCAAGTAATATAGGACTTTCTTTTTTTTCTGGTAACTCTATTTCTATTTCTTTCTTTAATTCTTCTTTTATTTTTAGTGAATTTTGATTATTAATAATTGTTTCAATTTTAATATCTTTAAACCCAACATTTATATAATATTTAATGATACTTTCTAAACTATTTTTTAATATATTTTCTTCAGCAACATTATCTATTTCAATAAAAAGTGTATTATTATATACACTTATTTTTTTTTCTTTAAATAATCCTTTCATTGGTTTTGTTAAGTTACTTTTATCAATTGCATCAGAATATAATTTTAAAGTATCATGATAATTAATATTACTAATTATAAATTCAACTTTAATGCTATTCATATTTTCAAATGATGATAGTATATTATTATTAATATACTCTATTACTTCACTTGGTAAAACATTATCAATCTCAATAACAAAACATCCATTTTTTCTTGTTTTATTTAACTTAAGTTTTAAAATTTTACCATTCTTAAAATAATTATAATACTCTTCTTTAAGATTAATTTTATCTAGTAATATTTTAAGTTTATCATGCATATTAACACCTACTTCAAACATAAAATATTATAACATGTATTACATATTAAAAAAAGAAGAAAAACTAATTTTTCTTCTTAATATATATAAAATACCCTACTACTGCAACCACACAAATTCCTAATATAATAAAATATTTAACAATATCATCATACGTTTTAGGGTTTACTATATCATTTGTTGCAACTAGTGTATATGTACTAAAGTGATCTGTTTCAAATACTGCATAACCATCCTTGATAGTTACATCATAACTAATCACCTCATTATCTTCATTAACATAATATATAACTAAATTTTTACCTTCGTATTTTTCTGGAATTGGAATTTTAACTAAAAATTTGCCATTTTCTAGTCTTGTTATTAATTTGTTTTGCGATATAGATTTTAAAGAAATATCAAATATCTCACCATCAGAAATTTTTAATATATTTAATAATTTATCATATTCACTTCCACTTGTTATTTTATAAATATACATTAGTGTATCTAATGGAATATTACTATTCGTAATTATTGATATATTACTAACTAAATCTTGTTGCTTAAATGACATACTATTATTAATTTTAGAACTATCCTTTACCACTATAAAATTATATTCCATGCCATACGTGTTACTATTTTCATTTTCTGATATTAAAATATAATAATACTCATTTCCATTATCAATTGGATCAGCACCAAATTCATCTAACAATTCGTTTATAGTTTTACTACTTTTTGTAACAGTAATGTGATTATCATCTCCAAAAATGATATTCAATCTATCTTCAATTGCTTTTTTTACATCTGATGTGTTAGTTGGAATATATAAAATATGTGGTGCAGACACCTCCATATATTCTTTTACACCATAAAGTGTATTTTTATACATAAATTTGTAAAAACCAATTGAAGCAGTCTCAAATGGATCAAAAGAACCACCCCGTGGATCCATCTCAAATCTAAAATTTAAATTCCTTAATTGATCTTTAAATTCACTTGAGTAATCTGCTAGTACACCACCATAATTTATAAAATTAAGAATTTCAGTATCAGTAAGTTTAAATGATGTTTTATTTAATAACCCATTAGCAATGATAGATTCAGCTAAATTTTTAACATTTTTATCATAAATATATTTTATAACAACATTATCATAAAGAATTAAACTTCGATTGTTTTCAAATACGCAATTCGTAAATTCTTCATTACAAGATTTATATGATAGTTCATTAAATTCATCATAGTTTGTTTCATAAATACCATAAAACATGTCCTCATTAGTTGGTGGTATTGAATTTAATTCTATTTCTAATTTTTCACTATTAATTAGTTTTAAATAAATATTTACATATTTACCATTTGAACCATTATAACATGTAAGACTACTGCCACAAACAACATCATTATCATTAACAGTTCTATTCATATAATTAACAATGATATAATTACTGACATTAAAATTATATGTGGTAGCTAAAGTTTGCTTAATATTTGATATGGTAGTTACATTTTCCTCAACATCTATTGTTGCTATTTTTTGATTATTATTAATATCAAATCCATTGGTGTAAACATTAACAGAAGTATTTTCTGCTAAAACAACACTTGGTGCAAATATTATAGTTAATACCATCACCAACAAAACCCCAAAATATTTTTTCTTCACTATTATTCCTCCTTATTATATACTTTGAATATATCATATATAAATAAATTATTCAATGCTTAATTATTAATTAATATCCATTCTTGATTATATATTATTTTTTTATGACAATATTTACATTCTTGATCATTAATACTTACCGAGTTACCACAACCATGACATTTTAATAAAATCTTATTACTATCAGATATACTACTTTCATTTTTGTTTTTTATAAATGTAAATTTTTCATTTAAATATTTACTTTTTAAAATATTATTTTCTAAATACACAATTCTAATATACGTATTAACTTCAATGCAATCGTCATTATTTTTTTCATAATAATTAAAATCGTTGTAATCAAGTATATCAAAATCAATAACTTTTTCTTTCTTAAAATAATATCTACTTAATTCATAATTTAAATTATTAAAAAATGTTTTTTTATTTAAGTTTGTTTCTTCCCAAAATAATTTTTGTTTTTCGTTTTTATTAGTTTTATAAAGTTTTATTGGAAGTAAGATAATATAAGCATCAATAATATAAAAGAAATAGTAAAAAACAAAAGATGCAATAATTCCATATATAACTATCTTATAAATATCATAGTTATTAAATGTTCTAGATGTACTTTTTATAATTAAATAGCATAGAAAAAAACTTAATACAATATCTATTATTAATGTTATTAATCGATATATGTTATTATGAATAACATAATCATAAAAATATTTATTACCAATATTTTTATCTTCATAATCAATATTATAAACCGTTCTGCAATAAGGGCAACCATTTATAAAATCTTCCTTTTTTGACCTCATACCACAATTAACGCAAGTATACTCTTCAGATAACATGTTTTTTGATAAGAAACTATATTTAATTCTTGGGTCAAATTTATCTTCTTTTTTTACTAAATTATTATTTAAATAATACTTTTTAGCATATATAATTACATATATAATATCATCATTTGAATAATCATTATTCTTTTTAGTAATTAAATTCTTATTAACTAAATATGTAGTTTCAATATCAATATTATTATTTTTTAATTTTTTAAGCCATATTTCATCTGTTACTAACGCCATATTTTACCTATTATTATTGTTATTATTGTTGTTATTGTTATTGTTATTTGAAGATGAACCACCTGACGATGAGCTTGAAGATGGTGTATAATGTGGCGTTATTTGAAAACTATCATTTGATAATTTTAAGCCATCAATTGCACTATTGTAACAAATTGCATTAATGATAATTGGTTCAATTTTTGTGTTATAATTCACTTTTAAAGTAAGTGAATCTTTATTTCCAATAACAATTCCCTTTTCATTATTACATAAAAATTCATATATTTTATTTAATGTATCTTTAGTTATCTGATAATATTTAGTTAATTCTATACATCTTTTTTTTCTAATTAATTCCTCATATGTTTCAGGTTCTTTATTCATTTTTTACCTCCATATCTAATAAATAAAATTCAATATTTTGAAATGGTAAATTAATCGCTTGTATGTGATAATAAGCATTATTTTTTTGTTTAGTATAGTGATAATCACGGAGTGCTGAAGTAGTAAAGAAAATATTATTAGTATTATCAAAAGAATATTCATTTTTATATTCTTTAATTAAATTTGATATATCATAAACATAATACTCACCCTTAATGTTATTATCAAGTACTCCTTTATATATTTGATGTGTTACAATATGTCTTTGTTTTATTCTTTCCTCATCACCATATTTTATTAAATTACCACTTAATATCATGATATAAAGTGAATTATTTTCAGGGTAATCACACACTTCATATATTAAATTCTTTTTCATATATATTTTAATATTACTTTCTTTTGTAATATAAATAATATCATTAGTATTTTTTATTATTTGTGATTCTAAATTATATTTTTTCCCATCTACTTCTAAAATAAAACTATTACCATCATATATATATTTTAATTTATCATCATTTTTTACTATGTCTTCTAATGATGGATACCCATTATTTCTTTTTTTAGGAATATATTTTTCTTTATTATCCAAACGCATTTTTGTTATATAATTATAAACTGTTTCTTCATTATTTAGATCCTTTTCAT
Organism: uncultured Muribaculaceae bacterium; assembly: GCA_964523265.1. Classification (GTDB taxonomy): domain Bacteria; phylum Bacillota_I; class Bacilli_A; order RF39; family UBA660; genus Aphodocola. The sequence goes on from CAZFXQ010000045.1 coordinate 4,816, forward strand.
AATTTCTATCTTTATACATTACCTTTTGTAGCATACAAGTATAGCTTTTATCTATTTTATAAGTATTTTTAACAAAAGGACAGCCAGTCTTACATAAATAAAGGTAACCACAATTTAAGCACTCATCATTAAATGGTAATTTATTATGATTTAAAAATATTTTATTCTTTGCATTATTTAATATATCAATAACTTCATCTTTATAAATATTACCATAATAGTAATCTTTGTTTTTTTGTCCTCTAACACATGAATATATATCACCATTTCTTTCAAGCAAGAAAAACTTTTCACCACAATTATCACAGTTAGGACAATAATCTGGTCCAAATTCATCGAACCACGCTCCATTAACTCCTTTATCTAAAGAACTACCATCAAATGCCTCATGCATTTTTTTATAAAATGTAACTTGTTCTTCTTCAGTCATATGGTGAAGCATTCCATTAGAATTATAATCAAAACCGATCATAAAATTAAAATCATTCATATCTAAACAAGTATTTTTATCCAAATATTTAATATCTTTTATTATTTCATCAATATATTTATAATGTTCTTTAAAAATAGTCGCTGATACTTTCTTTTTATTGGGTATATTTTCAAGTAATTTTATATTATCTAATATCTTATTTAATGTTCTTTTATTACCTTTAGTTATTCTGTATTCGTTATGAAGTTTAAAAGGCAAATCCAAACTACCTGATATAGATACATTAAACTCTTTTATTGTATCTATATGTTTATCTATATTATATAAATTAGTTTTTATATGTGGTGATCCGACTTTAAAACCAGCATCTGTTATTATTTTTTTATTATCATTATAATAATCATAAATGAACTTTATAACATCATAAAAATCATCTTTAGAAAGTGTTGTAACCTCTCCACCATGAAGAGAAATATTAAATGGTACAATATTTTCTTTTTTAAATTTATTTATGGCATATTTAAGTGTATCTAATGGTTTATACTTACTTTTATCATCAACTGTATTATCTTCCAAATAACAGTATTTACAATTCATATTACATGCCATAGTAGGAACATATAATAAATGTATATATTTATAATTGCTAACCATTATAATGTACCTCTATATCCATAAAATTTTCATAAAGACCAATAATTTGAATTGAATAATTATTTAACCTTATTTCTGGTCTATCAGTATTATTTATTTGATAAAGTTTATCATCAATCATAAGATTATAAGTTTTAATTTTTGTTTGATTATCTATTGAAATATTTTCCAAAGTTATCTCAACCTTACCATAATCCGAATCGATAAAATATTGAGGATTAGATAGATTTAATCTATATGAAATATGATCTTTATAATTCGAATTATAATAAGCATCATTGGGGACAAGTTTCGTACTTCTAACTTGTACATCTAAATTTTGATATTCCCTATATCCGCTATTTACATGATGTGTTACATCAAATAAAATATACAAATCATCAACTATAAAATGATTTTGAGCACTACCTGATAGATCAGTGTTATCATAATTAAACAAATAGCTAACTCCATTATACTCAATTAATGCAGTACCTTTAGACGCATTATATCCTGATATCACTTTACTTTCATCCACTTTAATTATTCTAATACTTAAGTTATTATATTCTTTGAAGTTAAATATTTTACCTTCATCCGATATAGTATCTTCATCTCCAAAAGAACTCGCATTAGATAGATTTTCATATCTGGTTACAGTAGTAGGGCTTTCTTTAAATGCTCTTTCGTTTACAGAAGTATTAGAAGGAATAGTAATATTATATAAACTTGAACATTGTCTAAATGCTGATGAACCTATTTCATTTAATTTGCTATTTTCACTAATTGAAACTTCAGACAAAGAAGAAGCACCATAAAAAGCATGACCACCAATTCTTGTTATATTATCTGGAATTATAATACTTTTTAAAGATGTACAATATTCAAAACTATCTCCCCTTATTTCTGTAAGATTATTTGATAATTTAATATATTCTAAAGATTTTGCATTATAAAATGATTCTCCACCCAAATAAGTTAATGTATCTGGTAAGGCAATACTTTTTATAGATTTAGCATTATAAAATACTCCACCACCCAGGTATTCTAAATTTCTTGGCATATTTATTTCTGTTAATTTATAACAATTTTTGAAGGCTTGACCTCTTATTTCAGTAACCGAATCAGGTAAATTTACACTTTTTAAAAATGGCATATTAGAAAAAGTATTTCCTCTTAAACTAACAACATTCTCATTTTTATATTTTTCGGGTATTACTGCTGTTTTATAATTAGTAAGTCCAAATGTATAAAATCTAACAGCATAACCATTACTTTGTTTCTCATAAAAAATTCTAGGATCTTTAAATATTAATAGTGGTAGTAATACTGCTACAACAACACCAATACCAAAGAATAATTTAGTATTATCTTTTAACAAATTTTTTTGTTCATTTAATATTATGTTATCAATCTTCTCACTAGGTCTTTGTATTAGTTTTTTCTTTAAATACTTAATAAAATTATATTTGTTTAACATAACAAAGTCTACTATTAGTATTACAAAACCAATTATGTATGTATATATTGGAAAATGAAAAAATATAAGTGATACATAAGTAAATAATAATATACCAAATATAATACTTAATATCTTCTTTTTTGTAAGTTCCACTTTTGGCATTAGTTTATTAGATTTATTTATTTTAAGTTCATCTAGTCTTTTCTTAATAAATTCATCAATAAGTTTATTTTCAGGTAATTTATAAATAGGATCATAATCCATAATATGTGCCATATTTTCATTAGTAATTTCTTGTTTTATAGTACTTACTTCACTAACTTTTATATTATCTCCTTCTATTTTGGCACCACAAGTTTCACAAAACTTATCTTCAACTTTAATTACCGAACCACACTTTGTACAATATAATATAACATGA
>CAZFXQ010000046.1:0-7741 GCA_964523265.1 uncultured Muribaculaceae bacterium
TTTGATTAACAGTATTATTATATAACAAAAAAAAAGCACTTACAACAAAAAATGCCTGCTTTTTTCATAATTTTACAAATAAAAACTACTTTTTTTGAGCGCTTCTTGGATGACATTTTAAATACACTTCTCTTAAACGCTCGTTTGATACATGTGTATATATTTGTGTTGTTTCAAGTGATGAATGTCCTAGTAATTCTTTTACTGTTAATATATCACATCCATTATTCAAAAGATGAGTTGCAAAAGAATGCCTTAACATATGCGGTGTAACATGTTTTTTTAGTGCTGCTTTTTTAACAATGTTATCCAAAATCATTTCAACACCACGAGTTGTTATTTGATTTCCTTTTTCATTAATTACTAAATATTCTGAATTTTTTTTATGCTTTTTCAATATTTTTTTTCTTCCATCTTCTATAAATTTATTAATTACATCAAGACAATAATCACCAAATATAGCTACTCTTTGTTTATTGCCTTTTCCCGTAATCATTATTTCTTTATTATAAAAATCAATATCACTTACTTTTATGTTAACAAGTTCGCTAACGCGAATCCCTGTTGCATAAAGAATTTCAAGAATTAATCTATCCCTTTGACCCAAAGATTTATTCATATCAGGTGTATCAAAAATACACTCAAGTTCCAAAACTCCTAAATATTTAGGTAACTTTTTATCTTTTTTTGGTGACGCAACATACTTAAATGGATTTGTAGTTATTTTATCATTATTAAATAAATATTTATAAAAACTTCTAAGCGATGATAATTTTCGTGAAACAGAACTTTTTGATAATTTTCTTTCATAAAGATGCATTAAATATCCTTTTATAAAATCATAATCAATATCTAAATAATTTGTTTTTTCTTTGCGTAAATAATCATTAAACTCTTCTATATCTATTCTATAATTAGTCATTGTATTTATAGAATAGTTTCTTTGTTTTATTATATAATCTAAATAATCTTCTAATTCTTTTTCCATATTCTAACTTAACTTGTTTTTTCTTAATGCTTCTTTTTGCGCATCAATATATAAAATTAAATCATCTTTTAAATCAGGATCTACATTAGGATCTTCAATCATTCTTTGATAACGTTCTAAATAATCATCATCATTTTCCAACTTATATTCTTCTTTTTTTGTCTTGTTATCTTCATTATTTTGCTTATTATTTATCCTTAAAAAGGATAAAATACTATCATTTATAATATTTATCATTTTTCGAGGATTATAACCACTTCTCGATATTTTATAATTCATTCTGTTTTTATTAGCCTCTAATTTTTCATTACTAACCACATTTTTATTAGTCAATGATTTTAAATATTTTAAAAATAAAACTTTTTTATATGGATCACTAAATATATAATTTAAAACCTCAACAATATTATCATTTACTAATGCTATTTTTTCGTAAAATTCACATTTCTGGTATTTTATATTTTCAGGATTTTTATCATAATCATAATTTTCATTAAAGTTTAACATAATTCTTCTTTTAATATTATCACTTGTTATTATAGATGATAAAAACTCATACATTTTTCTCGCATTTTCACCACTTGGAAAATGCCCATTATAGCCAATAAAATCAACCCTTTTTAAAAACTCATAAGCATCTTTAACATCCGCATAAAAAATATCATCATCATTACTATATACAACATCTAACTTATTTCCATCCTTACTTTTCTTATAATATAATTTTGTATCCCCTAATCTATATCTTATAAGTTCTTTAATATTTATTTTGTTATCCTTTGTTAATATGTTTACAAACATTTCAAAACATGAACAATAAGATGTAAATCTTATTAATTTTTCAATATCATCATACATTAAATAACAAGTTTTCACTTTCCCCTTTGAATCCTTTAAATCCATGCATAAATAACCTTTACTCATCTTCTACTTTATATTCCTTCTTATATTTTTTCATAAATTCTTCAAAATTATTAATTATCATATTACCCATTTCATCTATATCAATATTTCTGTTTTTTCTTATTGATACTGTTTTATATGAAATAAGTTTTTTATTTGTTTTTAACTTTTCAAATAGTTTTTTAAATTTTAATGCCAAATTTCTTCTAGTTTCATCAAACTGTCCTATTTTTTTACATAAAATAATTATGTTATCTTTATCAGTTGCAATTGATGCTACCAAAAGATCATATGATGATAAATTAGAAATGGTATTATTCGTATCATAAACATCTATCATACACTCTACTTTTTGATCTTTTACATATGTATCATATAAATATTTAAAGAACTCATATTTATTATTTACTCTTTCCTTTGAATTAATATTTAAAAGTACACTTTGAAATTCTTGAATAGTCATTTTTTCACTGACAATCAAATTAACAAGTTCAAAAGGTGTAACATATAAAACATCAATATCATCATCAAAAATAACATCCATAATAGGATTATGGTCACTATCAGTTATATAAAAACTATTTTTTAAATCATCATTATTATCAATATTAATACCATAACTTAAATCATCTTTTATAAAATCTACAACACTTTTTGGTAAATACTTTAATAAACTAACATAATCTTTGTAATTACTAGTATACTCATCCATTGCTTTTAAATCAAGAATTATAATTGGAATCTCATGTTCATGATTATACTTATTTTTACCCTTATAATAAAGAGTATATTTTTTTTTAGCCATTTTTATTCCTCCTTTACCAAAAACCCTTACTTAATTATTTTATCATAAAAAAAGATAAATTTTAAATTAATTTATCTTTAAAAACAAATAATTTATTTGTAATATAATTAAATGAAAAAATTATAAACGAACTAAATACTTTAGATAACATATAATTAATACCAAACTTCTCAATAAATATTATTAAAAGTAAAGAATCTAATATAAAACCAATAATTCTAAATAAAACAAACATAGATAATTGTTTTACTTTTCTTTTTTTTCTTAATGGTTTTGACTTAAATATTTCTCTATCTAATAAATAAAGAATAGTAAACGATACTGTATATGCTATAAAATTTGCTACAAAATAATTCTCATTAGTAATTAAATTTATTAAATAATATAATAAATATAGAACACCTGTACAAAAAATTGATACTAAAGTATATAAAATAAACACTTTTTGTTTCTTTTTTATATTAAACATATTAACACATCTCATTTATATTTTTAATTAACCATATTAATAAATTGCTCTATAGAAGTTGATTTATATATTGGATATCTTGGAACCATAAACTTATCATCACTACGGTTTGCTTTTCTAAAACCACCAACAAAAGCTAATTTAAAACCAGCTTCTTTTACAACTTCAATAGATTTTGCATCATAACTATAAAATGGGAAACAAAATGAATTATTATTATCTACTATTTCAAGTGATTTTTGTAAATCATTTAATAATTCATCATGGGTTGCACAAATAACTTGTGCACCACCGCATTTACCAGTGTTATGCATATCATATGTATGTGATTGAATATCTAAATTAGGAGATCTATAGTTTTCAACATCCCACCATCCTGATATTAAAAATAAAGTTGCATGCATATTATATTCTTCAAGTAATGGAATTAATTTATTACCATTATGTTTACCCGTTCCGCAAGCACCATCATCAACCGTTATTAAAACACTTTTTTGTGGCAATTCTATTTCGCCATACATCCATGCCCTAAACTCTTCCATAGTAAGCGTTTTAAAACCATTATCTTTTAAATAATCAAGTTGTTGTCTAAATGCCTTAACACCTAAACAAATATTTTCATCACAATACTCACCTAAATCAGGGTCATAGAAGAAATGATAATTTAAAACCGCTATTCCTTGTCCTTTAGATGCACTTTTTGGAACCTCATAAGTAACATCTTCACCTAATGTTATTTGCTTGAATTTATCAATTGTTGTTTTTTCTACAACTACATATCTAGATAATGATTCTAAATTGCTATCTTTTTTTGTGGTTTTATTATCATCATTAAATTTTAATGGAGTTGTTTCATCTACAATTTCAATATTAACACCATACTCTTTTCTTAAATTAATAACAATTTCATTTTCTTCATTAATGGTAAGTACTATTGCTTTTTCTTTTAATCTCAAATTATTATTATGCCACTTTATATATTCATCAATCGTAATAGTATAATAACCGTTTTCTTTTAAGTAGTTAAGTTCTTCTTTTACAGCATCTTCCTTAACACATTTAGTATCAGCACATTCTTTTTCTATTTTAGGATAATTAACAATACTAATAAAACCTGTATCAATACCATCTTTTTCTTCTATACCTAAAATCTTATTTAAATATTTTACATAATTAAAATTATCATCTATATATAAAATATCAAACTCCTTACTTTTATTGATTCTTAACACTTCTTTATTGTCTTTATATAATACTGTTTTTTTATCTGTTTTTATTTTTTTACCAATCATCAGATAATTTATACTTAATTCATCAATCGTAATATCTTTAACTTTTTTTACATCTTTATAATATAAATAATAATCTTCGTCTTTTACTTTAAAATAAATATCACTTTTACTAAATGCTTTTTTGTTTTCTAATTCAAATTCAAAGTTTTTACTTACACTACCTATTTTTTTATTATTTTTATCATACAGCATTGCTTTTTTATTTGTTATAACTTTTACATTATAATGTGATTTAATATCATTTATTAATGTTTTCTTAAAATATAAATAACCCAAAATTGCACATAAAACAAAAAATAATATTATGCATACAATTATTATTACTTTCTTTTTCTTCTTCATTTTTTACTCCTTTTTAATACCTTTTATACAAATACATTATATCATATAAACTTAAAAAAAGTACAAAAATGTACTTAATCTTTTGCCTTAAATATAATTGAAAATAGAAAACCAAACACAATAGCTGCTACAATACCCGCTGATGTTAAACTAAACATACCAGTAAGTATTCCAAGTACTCCGTTTTCATGTGCTTCTTTTAAAGCGCCATGAATTAAAGAATGCCCAAAACTAGTTATTGGCACAAGTGTTCCTGCACCAAATAAATTAATAAATTTATCATATATTCCAAATGTATCAAGTGCAGCTCCAACACACACAAACATACTTGTTACATGACCTGGTGTTAATTTTGTATTATCCAAAATAATTTGACCTATTAAACATACGATTCCACAAAACAAAAACGAATAAACAAATATCATTTTACCACCTCCATACATATAGCATGAGAAATACTAGGTATTGAAAATTTTTGATTATTCATTGTAGGACTCATTAAGGCTCCAGTTGCAACAGCTAAAACTTTTTTGTATGTTCCATTATTTAATTTGTTTATAACATCAGTAAATAATGTAAGTCCTATACAAGCTGGACCACTACCTCCTGCATTAACTTCTTTTTGGGTTTTCAAATCATAAACAATTGAACCAGAATCTTCATAATTATCACCTAATAAAATATTATATTCTTCTTTTAAGTATTCTTTTAATATTTCTTTACCATATATGCCTAAATCACCTGTTAATATTAAGTCATAATCTTTTGGTTTTGTATTAGTATTTTTTAAATGTTCAGCGATGGTTCTTGCAGCCGAAGCACTCATTACAGATCCCATATCATACACATCTGTTACATTCATATCCGTTGTAGTACCAATTGTTCCACTTGTTATTCTTATATTAGTCTTTTCATTTGTTAACAATGCACTTGTTGCCGCAGTTACAGTATAAGTACTTCTTTTAGGTTTTGGACACCCATATTCAACAGGATTACGATACTGACGTTCTGCTGTCATATTATGAGATGATGTATTTATTAATATATTATTTACCTTTTTATTATTAAGTAAACTAGATCCAATAATAAACTCCTCACATAAACTTGCGCAAGCATTATATACTCCCAAAAATGGTCTTTGTAATTTATTTGAATAATATGCGTTAGCTGTGATTTGATTCAAAAGATCAGCACCAATAAATAAATCTATATCTTCCTTTTTTAAATTCGTTTTACTTAATAATATATTAATTGAATCATCTATCATTTTTATTTCAGCCTTCTCAAATGTCTTCTCACCCAAATAATAATTATCATATGTTTTATCATAAAGATTACCAAATGTACCGTTTTTTTCAACCAAACCAGTAACAACTGAAGTATTTTTTAAATAAGCATTATTAAAATTAATAGTCATATCCTAGCCTCCAAAAAACACATATCTTATAGTTCCAAATATATATGCTGATATTACGCCATACAAAATAACACTACCTGTTAATTTAAATGCATTGCACCCCATACCTGTTACTAATCCTTCTTTTTTATATTCAATTATACTACTTGTCATAGCGTGTGCAAACCCAGTAATTGGAACTATTAATCCTGCCTTTGCTTTTGATACTAAATTATCAAAAAAGCCTAACGCTGTAAGAAAACATGATATAAAAATCAAGAATACTATCATTAAAGATGAAGCTACTTTATCATCAAAATTAAAATTATTAATAAGAATGTAGACAATTATTTGTCCTATAAGTCCAACAGAACCACCTACTAAAAACGCTATTAAATAGTTTTTTGTTTTATCCTCACATGGTACTATCTTTTTTGTTATTTTTTTATATTTTTCCTTATTCATAGTTTATATCACCCTAAAATTATTATGATAGTATTCCTTTTTTTTATACAAAAAAGAGGAATTATTTTTTCCTCTTCGTATAAATTATTATTCCAATAATAAGTATAATAGCTATACTACCAATAATAAAGTATTTAACTATATCATCATATGTTTTAGCATTCTTTTCAAACTTATTTAATGTTGTTTTCTTACTCGTTTTTTCTTCATCTATTTTTGTTGTACTCTCTTCTATATTACTACTTTTTGTTGTATTATTATCATTATTACCACTTATATTAACAGTATACCTATCCACTTCATTTCCATTTAAATCCTTTACTATTAATGTGTTATCACTATACTCTAATGTAACATTATAATAAGGTATTTCCTCATAGTTAAATGCTCCATTTACTGTTATTTCTTTTTCATTTACTTCATAATTACTTAAATCAAGTCTTCCTAATTGATACTTAATTACATATGAATCTTTTTTAGAAGTTAAAACCAATTTCATATTATTTTTATTTATATTAAATTTATAACCAATATGCCTCTTTTTCATATAGTTTACACATTCATTTGCTTCTTCATCAGTAGGATTATTATCTCTATATTCACACTCTTTATATAATATATACTTATTATCAATTGTTAAATTACTTTTTATTTCATCATCAATATCATCTGATACATATATATATTTTTCGTCATTATCAACATTGTATTTACTACTTTCTATTTTATCTAATACCATAAAATAAGCATCATAATAACTATTATTAATACTATTTTTTAAACTTCCATAACCTTCTTTTAATGCTGATATTATTCCATCATTATATGAAATTACATCTTCGTGATATATACCACTTTCAATTTCAAATTGATTTAATAACGGATTTATGTTTACTTCTTCACCTTGTAGTAAAATAAAATTATTTTCTAATTCAGCATAATCTTTTACTCTATTAAAATCCACCATACTATACAGATTTATATCTAGTGATAATTTTTCTATACGATTAATACTAGATAGATCTATTGTATTTAAATTATTATGTTCTAGATATAAACTCATTAAATTTGTATTATGACT
>CAZFXQ010000047.1:0-7724 GCA_964523265.1 uncultured Muribaculaceae bacterium
GCCTGGGCAACAGAGTGAGAATCCATCTAAAAAAAAAAGAACTAAAACACTAGCAAGTTTCAAAACATGAGAGAAAAAAAGGAGGTGTAACAATAGAAAATAATAATGCACTTTTAATGCATTATTATAAATGCAATTATAAGGTATACATAATTATATTCTATTAATAATGAATTAAATTTTCAAATAAAGAAAAAATTTCAGCTTTTTAAAAATGATTATGTATTAAGTAATGGTTATAGCATTGTTGGAAATTATTTTATGTTTGATTTTAATATACTTGATCCTAGTGGTAAAGAAATAGGTAAAATATCTAGAAAATATTTTACAATTGGTGACAAATATGAAGTAGAAATATATGATAAAAAAGATGTTTTATTTGTTTTATCAGTAGTTGCTGTTATTGCAAACGATATAAATAAGAATCAAAGTTCTAATAATGATTAGAATAATTATTTAAAAATTTATAAAACACTTGACTTTTTAAAAAGATGATAATAAAATTTAAGTAATGGAGGAATTATTATGAAAAATAGAACTTATAATAACGGATTATTATTAAACTTATTATTAAACCGATTATGTAGTAATGGGTCTGTTTTTCGTGTGATTTAATAAGTTTAAATATTAAATAATAGAACCAGTACTACAAAATTAGTACTGGTTTTTTTGTATATAAAAGGAGGATATTATGATAAATGTAAACATAATTTTCTTTCTAATTAATTATTTAATGAATGATAGATACAAATTATGTACTTCTGCTTGTTAAAAAATAATTAGAAAGAAGGGATAATATGAATAATGAATTTACAATATATAAAATAATTGAAAAAATAAACGAAAAAGTACCAAATAAAGAATTGTTTTATTTTCCGGAAGAAAATATTAAATACACATATAAAAAAATTATAGATGAAGTTAAAATTTGTGCTAAAGGATTAATAAGTATGGGAATTAAAAAAAATGACCATATAGGAATATGGATGGATAATATAAGTAAGTGGTACATAATATTTTTTGCTTGTAATATGATTGGAGCAAAAGCTATTCCTATAAACACTTCATTTAATACATTTGAAATTAATAATGCAATAAATAGTTTTGATATTAAGTATTTATTTTCATCTAGTGGTTATAAGAATAAATATATTCCAATAATTGATAATATTGTAAGTAATAACAAAAAAATAGAAAAAGTTATTACTATTGGTTTTGAAAAAGAAAAATGTACTAATTATAATAACATGATTAAAGATGGTAAAATAATTAATGATAAAGCTATTGATGATTATAAAGATAATACAAAGTCAAATGATGTTTGTATAATACTTCCAACATCTGGTACAACAGGTTTTCCAAAAGGTGTAGAGCTTACTAATAAGCAGTTAATTAAAAACGGCTTTGATATAGGTGAAAGATATGATTTAAATAAAGATGATAATATGTTGATACAAGTACCGATGTTTCATTGTTTTGGAATTACACTTTCTATGCTTTCATCACTTACTCATTTAACAAAAATGACAGTAATAAGTCACTTTAATCCAGAAAAAGTATTAAAAATAATAGAAGATGAAAAAATAACTTGTATAAATGGTGTTCCTACTATGTATCACAGAATTATTGATAGTGTAAACTTTAATAAGACAAATATTTCAAGTTTAACTAAAGGAATAATGGCAGGAAGTAATTGTTTGCCTGATTTTATAGAAGAAGTAACCAAAACAATGAATATGAAAATAATAAGTGTTTATGGACTATCTGAAGCATCACCTGGATGTACTATGAGTAGTGTATTTGATGATTATGAATTAAGAAAAACAACGGTTGGAAAAAGTTTGCCAGATATAGAATGTAAAATAATTGATCCGAAGACAAATAAAGAACTTCAAGATGGATTTATTGGAGAATTTATTGTTAGAGGTTATAATGTAATGAATGGTTATTATAACAATGATATTGAAACAAAGAAAGTAATAGATAGTGAAGGCTTCCTTCATACAGGAGATCTAGCTAGAAAAACTAAGGATGGATATTATGAAATAACAGGTAGAATTAAAGATATGATAATAAGAGGGGGAGAAAATATTTATCCAAAAGAAGTAGAAATGGTAATATCTAAAATAGATGGAGTAATAAATGTAACTGTTTTTGGTGTTGATGATGAAAACTATGGACAGGAAGTAGTAGCTTACATAAAAACAGAAGGTAATGTAACAGAAGAAGATGTAAGAGAATACATGAAGGAAAATTGTGCTAGATATAAAATACCTAAATATATAGTAATAACAGATTATATGCCTACTAATGAAGCTGGTAAAATACTTTCTTATAAAATGAAAGAACATTTTGTAAAAAATAATAGATAAAAATATGTTATAATAAATACATAAAAGTATTAATAAATTTTGTCATAAAGAAAAAATAAGGAGAATAGATTATGAAAAGAATGTTAACAGGGTTACAACCTACAGGTATTATTACTTTAGGCAATTATATTGGTGCTATAAAGCAAATGGTAGAATATCAAAATAAATATGAATCATTTATATTTGTTGCAGATTTACATGCTATTACAGTACCTAAAGATGATATGAATTTAAAAGAAAAAACAAAAAGTTTAATAGCACTTTATTTAGCATGTGGTATAGACCCTAAAAAAAACACTATATTTGTTCAATCACAAAATGAATATCATGCTAATTTATCTTGGATACTTGAGTGTAACACATATTATGGAGAGTTATCTAGAATGCACCAGTTTAAAGAAAAATCTAAAGGAAAAGAAAACTTTACTGCAGGATTATTAACATATCCAGTATTAATGGCAGCTGATATATTACTTTATGATATAGATATAGTACCTGTTGGTATAGATCAAAAGCAACATGTTGAAATAACTCGTGATATTGCAATTAGATTTAACAATAAATATGGTAAGACTTTTGTTATTCCAGAACCATACATGTCTGAAGCTGGTACTAAAATAACAGATCTTATAGATCCTACAAAAAAAATGAGTAAGTCATCAGAAAACCAAAATGGGGTAATAAGATTACTTGATGATGTGGATTTAATTAGAAAAAAAATAATGAAAGCTACAACAGATAGTGATATGAAAATTATTTATGATGAAGAAAATAAACCGGGTATTTCTAATTTAATTAATATTTATAGATCACTAACTAATAAAGAAATAAAGGAAGTAGAAGAAGAATTTGCTAATTCAAATTACGGTGAATTTAAAAGATGTGTTGCTGATGTTGTAGTAAGTGAAATATCTAAAATACAAGAAAGATATAAAGAAATATTAAGTAGTAATATGATAGATGAGATATTAAAAGATGGGGCAAATAAAACAAGAGTGTATGCAAAAGCTAAATTAGATGCTGTTAAAAGAAAAATAGGTTTTTATGAGTAATAAAAGTGATGAAGAAATTCATCACTTTTTACATTATTTTTTTCTTCATATTTTTAATACCACCTTTTTCTAATCTCGATACTTGTGCTTGACTAATACCAATTTCTTCTGCAATTTCCATTTGGGTTTTACCAAGTAAAAACCTTTCAATTATTATTTTTTTTTCTTTCCCTTTTAAGTCATTAATAGCGTCATTAATTGATATTGTAATATCCCAATTAGAAGGTTTATCTTTTTTTGATTCAATTTGATCCTCTAAATAAATTGTATCACCACCATCATTATATATTGCCTCCGACATACTAATAGGTTCCTTCATTGCATCAATTGCCATTATAATATCTATTTCATCAACACCTAGTATTTTAGCAATTTTTTCATTTGATAATTCCTCACCATTATTCATGAAATATTCTTCTTTTAATTTTAATGTCTTATATGCTAAATCTTTAATGCTTCTAGCTATTCTTAAATTATTATTATCTCTTAAATATCGTCTTATTTCACCTAGTATTAATGGTACTGCATACGTTGAAAATTTAACACCTATGGTGTAATCAAAATTATCAATAGCTTTCATAAGTCCTATGCATCCAATTTGAAATAAATCATCCATATTATCACATCTATTTTGATAATTTTTAAGAATCGATAAGACTAGTTTTAAATTTCCAAGGGCAAGTTTTTCTCTTGCAGTTTTATCATCTTTCATTTTTTTAAATAGTTCTAATTTTTCATTTTCTGTTAATACAATTATGTTATTTGTATTGACACCTGTTATTTCAACTTTGTATTTTGCCATATATAAATGTATCCTTTCATATTTGTTTTGATATTAAATGAAAAAAATATACAAAAAAAACATATAATTAATTGGTGATATAATGAGATTATCAGAATTACAAAATAAAGATGTTGTTGATGTTTTAACTGGTGAAAGACTAGGTAACATAATAGATATTGAAATTTCAAAAGAAGATGGAATAGTAAAAAAAATAATACTATATGAGAAAAAAGGGTTATTTAGTACACTTAAAAATAATGGTGAAATAAAAGTTGACTTTACAGATATAAAAAAAATAGGTCAAGATGTTATTTTAGTAAATAAAAATTAAAAAAATATGTTATAATGTATTAAAAGGAGGTAAAAATATGTACAATTATGAAGAAATTACTGAATTCGGGGACGTGGCAAGAGAAGCTGGTGCTGGTTTTGGTGCTGGATTTGGTGCTGCAATTATAATGCTTTTTGCATTTATCGCTATAATAGTATTAGCAGTATGGATATTTGCAATAGTTGCAAAATGGAAAATGTTTGAAAAAGCAGGTAAACCAGGATGGGCTGCAATTATACCGGTTTATAGTACAATTGTAACTTTAGATATAATTGGGTATAAATGGTATTATATATTTCTTTTCTTATTAGGTGGAGTACCTGTTATTGGACAAATAGCATTATTACTATTTACATTAACTGTTAATGTTCATTTAGCAAGAAGTTTTGGACAATCAATTGGATTTGGTATTGGATTATGTTTAATTAGCCCTGTTTTTAATGCAATAATAGCATTTAAAAAAGACATAAAATATGTCGGAAAAACAGTAAACGGGGATATTGATTTTAACGATTTATTTTAAAAAAAGTCTTAATAAGACTTTTTTTGTGGAGGAAATATGAAAGATAAGAGAAATTATTTAAAAATAGGTAGTATAATTGGTGTTTTATATACCATTTATTTGTTGATTGATATATTTTTCATAAAAAAAGAAAAAAGTAATGATGTTATAATTGGTAATACTTTTGTGTATATAATAAATATTGTTTTTTCTGTTATTATGTTCATGGAATCAAGAAAGGATATAAATAAGCTTAAATCTAAAAAAGCTTTAGTTATAATATCCAGCATTTGGCTTTTCTTATTATTAATACTACCTGGTATATTCGGTTTTGTTTTTTTAGGTAGTTTAGGTGAAAAGAAAAAATTAGAATTACCAAATGTAACAGAAAATATAAATAAGAAAGATTATGTTAAATACATATTTTTACTTACCTTTTTTGTTATTACTATGTTTATATTACCGTATTTTATAAAATTTAATTTTGGCTCTTCACTACTTACATATTTAGTTATTTTTATTATTACAATTTTAGTAACAAAAAAAGATTTGAAAAACAATTTTAAGATTTTTATAAATAATAAAAAAATATACATAAAATTTATACTTAAAAGGTATTTATATATGTTACTTGCTTTAATTGTATCATCAATTCCAATTTTATTATTTAAGGGTGGTGAGCAATCAGCAAACCAACAACTTTTAAATAATATGTTTTCTGAAAAACCAATATTTATCTTCATTTTAACAGTATTTTATGCTCCAATAGTAGAAGAATTAATATTTCGTTTATCAATAAAAAAATTAATCAATAATAAATTATTATTCATATTATTAAGTGGCACTTTATTTGGCATTGCACATGTAATAGGTGATTTTAAAGATATAAGTGATCTTTTATTTGCAATACAGTATTCAGCTTTAGGAATGTGTTTGGCTTATGCATATTATGATACTAAAAACATATTTACATCTATTTCAATGCATTTTATTCAAAATTTTATTGCTGTTTTATTAATGCTAATTGTACAATTATTAGGTAGTAATATAATGCCAATGATAAATGGATAGAATATGAAAAAAAAGATTATTTTTATTACAATTATACTATTCTTAATTGATCAAATAACAAAGTATCTTGTGTATAAAAACTTAGTAAATATTACTTTAATAAAGAATTTTTTAAGTTTAAAATATGTTATAAATGAAGGTGTGGCTTTTAGTTTTTTATATGGTAAGAAAGTATTAATTATAATTGTTTCTATTATGTTGTTATTTATTATTATAAAAATGATGTATAAAGAATATGTAGAAAACAAAACTAATAATTATAAAATTATTATATATGGAATGCTGCTTTCTGGAATATTAGGAAATTTATTTGATCGTATAATTAGAGGTTATGTTATTGATTTTATTAGTTTAAATATATTTGGGTATTTATTTCCTGTTTTTAATGTTGCAGATATGTTAATTACAATTAGTGTTATATTATTACTCGTTGATGAGTTGTTTAAAAAAAGTAAAAAAGCTATTTAATCTAACAGCTTTTTTTAATATTTTAAAAAAATTATGTTATAATGATTAAGTAATTTATTTTAAGGACTGATTTACGTGGAATATGTATATGATAATGATAATAGTATTAGAATTGACAAATACTTAATTGAAAAGTTAAATATTTCAAGAAGTAAACTACAAGAAATGATAAAGCAAAATTTAGTATTGGTAAATGATAGAAAGATTAAAAATAGTTATTTATTAAAAACAAATGATAAAATAAACATAAAGGGCGAATTAAATAGGAATATTGATATTAAACCTGTTAGAATGAATTTAGATATTATTTACGAGGATGAAGATTTAATGGTTATTAATAAACCAAGTGGATTAGTAGTTCATCCTGGAAGTGGTAATTATGATAATACATTAGTAAATGGTTTAATGGATTATACAAATAACTTAAGTAATAATAATGGTTTTGATAGACCAGGTATAGTTCATCGTATAGATAAGGATACATCTGGGTTACTTGTTATTGCTAAAAATGATTATGCTCATGAATTTTTAAGTAAACAATTAAAAGATAAAACATTATCCAGAGTGTATATAGCATTAGTACATGGTAAAATTAATCATGATACTGGAACTATAGATGCACCAATCGGAAGAAGTTTAGATGATAGAAAAAAAATGTGTGTTACAAGCATTAATTCAAAAGAAGCTGTTACTCATTTTAGAGTTATTGAAAGATATAAAAATACAACACTTATAAAATGCAAATTAGAAACAGGAAGAACTCATCAAATAAGGGTACACATGGCATATATAAATCATCCTATTGTAAATGATATAGTATATAGTAATAAAAAGTGCATAAGTGATTTTGGACAAATGCTTCATGCATGTGAAATAACATTTATTCATCCAAGAACCAAAGAAAAAATGACATTTAAATGTGATGTTCCTGATGAATTTAATAAGATATTAGAAAAATATAAAAATGAGTAGGAGAGAAACATAATGGAGACTTCTAAAAAAGATTTACTTGTTATGAAATTTTTGCATTATTTTATAACTGAACAAAATTATAATCCGGTCGTGGTTCATGGTGTTCAAAATGAAATCTGGCTTGAAATTATGAATAGTGAATTTATAATAATAAGATTAGTATTAGGTTATT
>CAZFXQ010000048.1:0-3641 GCA_964523265.1 uncultured Muribaculaceae bacterium
CAACATGTGGTCCACGACAAAGATCAGTAAAATCTCCTTGTGTATAACAAGATATAACAGTACTTTCATCATCCATTCTTGATATTAAATCTATTTTATATGGATCATCTTTAAACCTCTTTAATGCTTCTTCTTTAGTTATTACTTCTCTATATATCCTGTTATCAGCTATAGCACATTTTTTCATTTCTTTTTCTATAATAGGTAAGTCTTCATCAGTAATAGATTTATCACCTAAATCAATATCATAATAAAATCCATCTTCTATTACTGGACCAACCCAAAACTTAGCTTCAGGATATATATGTTTTATAGCTTGTGCAAGCAAATGTGCACAAGAATGATTTAGAATATTTAATTTTTCATTTTCTTTTATATTAATCATAATCTATTGTTCCTTTCTTATTAAATTTCATTCTTTTCATTTTTCTTCTCGCCTCATATTTTCTGTGTTCTTTATCTAATTGAATATCTATTGACCTGGAATTATAGTGAAAATAGCAAAAAGAATCAAGCATTCTATAAACTCTTTCATCATGTTTATACATTTCTCTTAAATCGTATAAATCTGCATAAGATAAATCTAATCTTTTAACATAGTTATATTTTTTTTCAAGGTCTTTATTTTCATTATCTAAATATTCTATTACTTCTTCTTGTATCATTTTATAATTCCTTTCTTAAATTAAATGTCCGTATATTGAACCCACCTTGTTTAGTATAATAATAGTTTACTAAACTTAATATATTCTTATACATTTCCTCTTTCCTTAATTCATTATAGCAATTTAAATATAAACTTATAAACTTTTCATCTGGTAATTTAAAAGCATGATACTTTTTACGATAATTACTATCTGTTAATATTTTGTATAATTTTGTTTTTGGTAAAATTGGTATACCTAAATATTTACAATACAACTCATATATTTTCCAAAGTAAATTATAATAAACCATATTAAAATTAAGATTACCATCCTCCATTATGCTCTTAAGTTCATCTAAATTATCCCAAATAAGATAATTATTTAATGATAATTCATAACTAGAAATAGTATCAAGCGGTCTATCTATATAATCAAGTGCTAAATCTTGAAGTTCTTTTACCTTACCATCTAAATCATAAATTATTTTTCCATATGCAAGCATATTTATCATAGTAAGTTTTTTATTATCATAATTTTCTTTAAAATATCTTTTAATTATTTTAACTGGTAATTTGTAATATTCTATCATAAAACTTTGAATAGAATTAATACCCTTTTCAGTATAATTTAGTTCGTCTTTTAAAACTAAAATAACATCTATGTCAGAAAACTCATTATATGTATCATTTGCATAACTCCCACAAAGTATTGCACCTATTACACTGTCATCTTCTTCATAATCTTTTAAAAACTCTTTTAACGCTATTTTCCACTTATCCATAAAAATCACCCTTTCAAAATTAAAAAAATGCGCTTCCTCACTTAAAGGAGCGCATTTTGCCCGGTACCATCCTATTTTTTACTTAATTTGATAACGTATTTAAATACGGGAATCTTTTTCAAGTCCTGCTATAAGGTAGTAATTATATTAATTATTTATCTTTTTCCATCAACCAAAGACTTTCTATAAAAATCTTAACATAATCATGTCCTTAATAATCGCTTTATATAAAGATATTACTCTTTTTATTATTTAATGTCAATATTTATTCTAAAATAGCCTTTATTCTTCTAACACCACTTGATGATGCCTCTTCTTTTTTTATTTTAAAATGGCCTAAACAACCAGTTGATTTTACATGTGGTCCACCACATAATTCTTTTGATACATCACCTATTGTATAAACAGTAACATCATCTGGATATTTTTCAACAAACATACATTCTGCTCCACTTTTTAAAGCAGCCTCTTTTTTCATAGATTCACATGTTACTATTAAATCTTCTTTAATCCATTCATTAACTAACTGTTCTGTTTTTTGTTTTTCTTCATCCGTTAATTTATGATCGCAAGAAAAATCAAAACGTAATCTTTCGCTTGTAATGTTACTTCCTTTTTGATGAACATCTTTATTTACAACTACTTTTAATGCTGCATTTAATAAATGAGTTGCTGTGTGATATTTTGTTTCTATTTCACCACTACCTGATAAACCACCCTTAAAATCACCCTTTGATAAAACTCTTGATATATCTTGATGCTCTTTAAATCTTTTTTTAAAGCCTTCTTCATCTACTTTATATCCTTTTTCTTTTGCAAGTTCAACAGTAAGTTCTAAAGGAAAACCATAAGTATCATATAATTTAAAACTAGCGGGTCCATCTATTACATTATTATTTTCATTACTTAATCTACTTATTAACTTATCAAATTCTCTCATACCAGATGAAAGAGTTTTTTCAAATTTTATAACTTCTTTTTCTAACTCACTAATAATAAAATCTTTTGATTTTGATAATTCTTCATAATAATCTTTATAAACATCATTAATAAAGAAGTTTGCTAATTCTCTAAATACACTAGTTTCAATACCTAACTTTTTAGCATATCTAACACTTCTTCTAATAAGTCTTCTAAGTATATAACCTGCACCAACATTAGATGGTGTTAAATGATTTGCATCACCAAGTAGCATAACACTTGTTCTTATATGATCAAGTATTATTCTCATTGCATATGTATCTTCTTTATTTTCTCCATATTCTTTATTAGTAGCATTTTCAAGTATTTTAATTCCACCTAAAAATAAATCCGTTTTAAACACATCACCATCAGTATTTAAAAAAGCAAGTATTCTTTCAAATCCCCAACCAGTATCAACATTTTTGTTTTCTAATTTTATATATGTATTTTCATTTTTTTTATCATACTCCATAAAAACATCATTACCAATTTCAATAAAACGCCCACAATCACATGATGGATTACATTTATCATTACATGGCGCTTTATCTGTTATATAAAACATTTCACTGTCAGGTCCACAAGGGCCTTTTTCAAGTTCCCACCAATTATCTTTTTTTGGTAAATAATATATATTTTCTTTTAAAAACCCAGATTCTTCTCTTAATCTAGCTGTTTCATCATCACGTGGTACCACATCATCACCTAAAAAAACAGTTGTTGCAAGTCTTTCTTTTGGTATACCAAAAACATTAGTTAATAAATCAAATGAATATTTACATCTTTCTTTTTTAAAATAATCACCTAAACTCCAACTACCCATCATTTCAAAAAATGTTGCATGCGAACTATCCCCAACCGATTCAATATCATTAGTTCTAACACAACCTTGTATATTACATAATCTTTTGCCTTTTGGATGCTTTTCTCCTAATAAATAAGGCATTAAAGGCTGCATACCTGCAACATTAAATAAAACACCTGTCGTACCATCACCTATTAATGATGTTTGACCTATATTTACATGGTTATTTTTCTCATAAAAAGATATCCATGCATCTCTTAACTCTTTAGATGTCATTTTTTTCATAAATACCGCCTCCCATGCCATTAATTATAAATCAATACTAGTTAATTGTCAAAATTAAAAAGATGAGATCATTTAAAATCTCATCTATATAATTTATATTATCTATTAATACTTTTTATAGTACTTACTTCTTTACTATCATCTTCATATTTACTCTTCA
>CAZFXQ010000048.1:3651-7703 GCA_964523265.1 uncultured Muribaculaceae bacterium
CCTGTTTTCATAGTATTTGTCAGCTTCTTGTATATCTATATCATCATTTATATTAATTTTAACTTCTTGTGGAAGGTAAATCCCAGTTAAATGATGATATTCCATTTCATATTTTTTATTATTATAAATAACGTAATAAGTATAAAGTAAGTCTTCGTTTTTTTCAATGACAACACTGCATTTTTCAGATAATTCATTTAATTCTTTCTCCGTTACACTATCTTTATCATTATCTAACAATGTACTTACATCAATATAGGAATAATAATAAATATATGTATCATCATGAGACTTAAACGATTCTTTTTTTCCTGTTTTATAATCTTTTTTCTGTATTGTTTCTGAAAAATCTTTGTTTTTAGCATTATAAACAATATAGCAAAAACTATTTTCATTAATTGCATCACTACTGTCTTCTATTTTATGTTTACGTGTATGCAATAAATATAACTTCTTACCATTATCATTTAATTTGAATTTCTTTTCTTCTTGTTTAGTAGTTTGTTCTACGGTTAGTTTTGTAGTTTCTTCTTCTGTTACTACTTCTGTTTCATTTTCTTCTGTTACTACTTCTGAAGTAGACTCGGGTGTTTTAATAACTTTACCATCAAAAACTATTTCACCACTATTAAGTTTATTAATTAAACTTTCAACTTCATCTTTAGTATATGATTTCTTAAGTCCATATTCTGCTAATAAAAACTTTGATAAATAATCATAACTAACATAAGTACCAAGTTTATTACCTAATTCTTTACAAATATCACCAAGACCTTCATCTTCCTTAGAAGCACGGTATGCTCCTTCACCTTTATACAGTAACTCGCTTTTATCCAAAGTATACAAATTAAAATCATTATATCGTAATCCTTCTTTAAATATTATCAATGGATAAGCAGCAATATATTTATCTTCATTACGTAAATTTTTATACTTTATTAAAACAGCATCCTTAATATAATTAGTATAATCATACTCACTTATATCTTCAGATACATAGCTTGTACTTGCTATTGCATTTGATTCTGTAATACTATCTTTACTACATCCAGCAAATACTGTACCTATTAATGTTGCAGCTAATAATATACATGTTCCCCTTTTTAATTTTTCTAATTTCATTTTAAAATCCCCCTTTGTTAATGAAATTGTCGCTTATTATAGCAAAAAATGCAATTTATGTCAAATTTAGTAAATGTTAAAATATATAAACTTATTTTAATTTTTTATAAATAATTTATTATTTTTATTATCTTCATAATTTAAATTTTCTATTTCATTTATTAATTCATTGATCTCGTCTTTTGTGTAATTATTTTTACGTCCATACTTACTTATAACATAGTATTCAAATGACTCATAAGATAAATACTTACCAAGTAAATCACCATAATCTTTTAAAGCCTCATCTGTTTTGATATTCTCACTATTTATACTATTAAAATCTCCTAATTTCTTGGAAAAAAGAACTTTCTTATTAAAATCTTCTAATTTCAATTCATCTTCAAACTCAAATAGCAAATCATAATAAAAATGTGGATAAATAACAACACTTACTATGTTTTCGTTATCATCTTTATATTTTAAAACAACAGATTCTTTTATGTAATAGTTATTATAATAATTAATATAGTCTTTTTTTGAACATCCGGCAATTGTTCCAATAAATGTTGCTGACAAAAGCACACAAATACTCTTTTTTAATTTATTAAAATTACTCATAACATACCAACTCACTTTATAAGTATTATATTTTTATAATAATTTTTGTCAACAAAAAAAGGATTACTCTTTAATCCTTTTTCTTTCTATTAAGTAATATAAGTATAATAACAAATAATATAAGCGATATTAATCCTACTATAACTATAGTCCTTAAACCATTTATGTATCTTTTCTCTTCTTTTCTTATTGTTGGTGCTATATCTTTTATCTTACTTGTATTTGTTGTTGTATAACAATCTCTTATTGTTGATTCTGTTGTGCTTTTTATTATACTACTACTTGTATTTTGTGTTGTATCTACTTTTTTACTTGTTGTTTTTTTAGTAGATTTTGTACTTGTTTTACTTGTTGATGAACTTCCTCTTTTTTTACTAGTAGTTTTTGTTGTTGTTGTTTTTGTACTACTTGATTTTGTTGATGAGTTTGTTTTACTTGTTGATGAACTTGTACTTGATTTTTCTGATGAGTTTGTTTTACTTGTTGATGAACTTGTACTTGATTTTGTACTTTCTGTACTCTTTTTCGTACTTTCTGTTGTCTTTTTTGTCGTTTCTGTTGTTTTATTTGTTGTTTCTGTTCTTTCTACTATTTCTACATCATACTCTTTTACTACTTTATTTCCTACTTTTATATATAACCTATTGTTAGTATAATCCTTACTTCCATTTATTACTTCTATATCATTCTCATCAAATTCTTCTTCTGCTTTTATATATGTTTTTCTTAAGTCATACTTGCTTGATGTTACCTTTACCTCATCTATTCTTGCTATTACATTTTTATCATATATTACTTCTATCTTGTTTTCATTTTCTTCTATTGTACAATTTATACATTCTATATTACTTCTTTCTAATTCATTTGTTCCTAAATATATATATCCATTACCAAAATCATATTCTTCACTTATTACACTTACTATTTGCTTTTCATCTATTGTGTTTCCATTATATTCTATTTGTAATGTATTATTATTTACATATAAATTTGCATTCATACTTGCTATATATTCTATTATAAATCTATTTGCTCCTGTATATATATACTCATTATCTAAATTATACTCATTTGATGCTATGCCAACTAATACTTTTTCATCTATTACTTCTTCATTATATTTTATTTTTAATATTCCTTTTTCTACTTCTTTGCTACACCCATTTGTTTCTATATAATCTATGTTAAATTTGCTTGTTCCTAAATATATATAACTATTATTTAATTCATAATATGTTGATGATATTTTTAGTATTGGAATTTCATCAATATATATAGTATTACCTTCATTTAATACATATAATTTTTCACTATCATAAGTTATATTACCATTTACAACACTTATATAACTACTTTCAAATGTATTATTTCCTATATAGATATATTCTTTGCTTAAAACATAATTACTACTTGATATACTTATTATTGGTATTCTTGTTATTTCTGCACCATAGTTATCATTAACAACAAAATAATTATTATCATCTATATACTTATCACAGTTTATTGTTCTTATTCTGTCTATTTCAAATTCGTTACTTCCTGTATATATATATCCATTACTTAAATTATATTTACTTGGTGCAATTATACTTACTAAATCATATCTTCTTATTACTTCATTATTATATATTATATTTACATATGTATCATATACTTCAACTGTACAATTTACTTTATTTATTTTTTTATTTATTTTTTCTGTATCAAATGTTTCATATCCTGTATATATATAACTATAAATATCCTCTATTGAATAATAGCTACTTGATATACTTACTATTGTTTTTTCATCTCTTAATGCATTTCCATCGTCATATATTTGTATCTTATTATTTGCTATTTCTACATGTCCATTTGTTACACTTATTGAATAATCATAATCACTTGATCCTAGATATACATATTCATTACTCATGTCATAATTGCCATTTACTTTTACTAAATTTATCTCTCCAACATATACATAATCACTACTTACTATTTCAATGTTATCATCATAAATATTAGCATACCCATTTATAACATTAAATCTCGATGAATCAAAAACATTAGTTCCTAAATAAATATAATTATTTACTACGTCATAATCTGTTTCATATCTTATTATTGGTTTTCTTAGTATTTCATTTCCGTTATAAGTTATTACTAAATTATTATTTTCTATTTTTTTGTCACAATTAGCAGTAACTATATTTTCTAAATCAAACACATTATTTCCTATATAAATATAATCCATATTTAAATCATATTTACTTGAACTGTATGATACTATTTGCCACTCTTGTAACACTCTATTACCATTCTTTACTTGTAATCTATTATTATTT
>CAZFXQ010000049.1:0-7440 GCA_964523265.1 uncultured Muribaculaceae bacterium
ATACACGGGAATAGATAATAATGAAGAAATAATAAATAATCTATATTATGAGCATAATTTTCTTAATATGCTAGGTGTAGATGAATATAACATAGATATTGATAATAGTAAGTTAAATGTTAGTGTAACTGATTCGGAAACAGATTTAGAATATATTTTAAGACCATATACTCTAGGAAGAATAGATTTAAGTAGTTATGAAGTAAATGAAAAAGAAATAACAGTAAATGGGGTATTTAATTATGAGGAAGTGCCACATGATAATGTTGAGTTAGAGTATAGTGATAATACGTTAATAGTAGAAGATTTAAATGGTAATGAGGTAGATAGATATACTATTAATGCAGTTAGTAATAATGAAACACCAAATAATAATGATGATGAAAACAATAATGTAGATGATAATAAAGCAACAGAAAAAGAAAATGTAACAAGTACGAAAACAACATTGAACAAATTTGAAAATAATGCTAAAACATATGATGATATAGTTAAATACTTTATTATTGGTGGAATAAGTATTATCCTTATTATTGGAATAGTAATATATACAAAGAAGAAAAAATAATTTCTTCTTTTTTCTTTTAAAATAATTATAATAATGTTAAAATAATTAAGAAGGTGGTTATTTTGAAAATTATAAATGATTGGCTAGATTATGAAATACTTAGCATGAATAATGGATATAAAATAGAACGTTGGGGTGAATATATTTTAAAAAGACCAGATCCACAAATAGTGTGGGAAGATAAATCAAATTATAATGGAAAAATTGATGCAATATATTACAGAAGTAATAAAGGTGGAGGACACTGGGAAAATTTAAGATCTATGCCAGATAACTGGCAAATAAAATATAAGGATTTAACTTTTAATATAAAACAAATGAGTTTTAAACACACAGGACTTTTTCCTGAACAGGCGGTTAATTGGGATTATATGATAGATAAGATTAAAAAAAGTAATCGTAAAATAAAAGTACTTAATTTATTTGCTTATACCGGTGGTGCAACCGTTGCGTGTTTATTTGCAGGTGCTGATGTTGTTCATGTTGACTCATCCAAGGGAATGGTTTCATGGGCTAAAGAAAATGTTATATCATCTAATTTAGGTAATAAGTTTGTTAGATTTATAGTTGATGATTGTATTAAGTTTGTTCAAAGAGAAATAAGACGTGGTAATAAATATGATGCAATTATAATGGATCCACCGTCATATGGTCGTGGGACTAATGGTGAGGTTTGGAATATTGAAGATAGCTTATTTAAGTTGGTTGAGTTATGCTCCAGTGTATTAAGTGATAATCCGTTATTCTTTTTAATAAATTCATATACAACTGGTATGTCATCAAAAGTATTAGAAAATATATTATATCTAACTGTTAATCAAAAAAAGAGTGGAAAAGTATCATCTGGCGAAGTTGGACTTCCAATGAAGAAAAGTAATTTAATTTTACCATGTGGTATATATGGGTTATGGGAAAATGAATAATCTAAATATATTATATGAAGATAATCATGTCATTGTTGTTGAGAAAATGCCTGGTATACTATCACAAAGTGATATATCAGGAAGTTTAGATTTACTTGGTATGGTTAAAAATTATATAAAAGAAAAATATAAAAAGCAGGGTAATGTATATTTAGGTCTTGTCCATAGGCTAGATAGAAATGTTGGTGGTATTATGGTTTTTGCAAAAACATCCAAAGCTGCTAAAAGATTAAATGAACAAATAAAGACACATAAATTTAACAAAACATATATAGCATATGTGAAAGGTATAATAAAAAACAAAAAAAATAAATTAATAAATTATATATATAAAGATGAAAAACTAAGAAAAGGAATAATTACTGATAAAAATAATAATCTAGCTAAAGAGGCTATATTAGAATATGAAGTAATTGATTATATTGATAGTAATACAATAGTTAAAGTTAATTTAATAACCGGTAGATTTCATCAAATAAGATTACAATTAAGTAATATTAATCATCCTATAATAGGAGATATAAAATATGGCGATCAAAATGATAATAATTTATACTTGTATGCGTATAAATTAGAATTTTATCATCCAGTAACAAAAGAATTGTTATCATTTAAGTTATTACCAAAATGGAGGTGTTTAGAAAGTGAGACAATTATACATAGACTTTGATGGTGTTATATTAGATACTATTACAGAAACTTATAAGACGATTGAAAAAAAGGGAATAGATAAAAAGGATGAAAAAAAGATAACTGAGTTTTATCGTAATTTAGACTGGGATAAGTTAATTAAAGAAACTAAGGAAATAAATAATAGTATATGTGAAATAAAAAAAATATGTGATTCAAAAAAATTTAATGTGTATATATTAACTCATGTTCACTCGACAAGTGAGATGGT
Organism: uncultured Muribaculaceae bacterium; assembly: GCA_964523265.1. Classification (GTDB taxonomy): domain Bacteria; phylum Bacillota_I; class Bacilli_A; order RF39; family UBA660; genus Aphodocola. The sequence continues at coordinate 2,393 of CAZFXQ010000049.1, forward strand.
CGCTAAAATAAAATATATACATGAAGTATTACCTTCTGTTACAATTGTAAGTGTTCCAAAAGAGGTTTCGAAAACTGAAGTTGTTAATGCGTCTGGTGCTATTTTAATTGATGATTATTCTGGTAATATTAAAGATTGGCAAAAAAAATTAGGTATTGGAATAAAATTTGTAAAAGAATTAGAAAATAGTAATTATCCTGAAATAACTCATTTGTCAGAAGTTATTGATATGTTTAATTAAGAAAGGAAAATATTATGTTTGAAAGTTTAACAGAAAAGATAGAAAATGCAGTAAATAAAATAAAGGGTTATGGTACGATTACAGAAGATAATATTTCTGATGCCGTTAAAGATGTAAGACTTGCTCTTTTAGAAGCAGATGTTAACTATAAAGTAGTAAAGGAGTTTACCAATAAAGTAAAAGAAAAAGCATTGGGGGAGGAAGTTAAAAAAAGTTTAAAACCGGGTGAAGTTTTTTTAAAAATATTAAAAGATGAATTGCTTAGTTTGTTAGGTTCAGAAAATACTGAAATGAACTTATCAAAAAAACCAACTATTATTATGCTCGTTGGTCTTCAGGGTAGCGGTAAGACCACAACTATTGGTAAACTTGGTAATTATTTAAGAAAGAAAAAGTCTAAAAAACCAATATTCATTGCAGCAGATGTATATCGGCCTGCGGCAATAGATCAACTAAAAACATTAGGAAAAGAACTTAATATCGAAGTATATAGTGAGGATAATAAAGATGTTACAAAAATAGTTGAAAATGGTGTTAATTATGCAAAAGAGAATAATTATGATTTGGTTTTGATAGATACAGCTGGTCGTCTTCATATTGATGAAGAGTTAATGAATGAATTAAAAAGTATTAATGATAAAGTAAAACCTAATGAAATATTATTAGTTCTTGATTCTATGATAGGACAAGATGCTATTAATGTTATAACAGGGTTTAATGAATCACTTCCTTTAACAGGTACTATTTTAACAAAAATGGATGGTGATGCTAAAGGTGGTGTTGCACTTTCTGTTAAACACTTAACAGGTGTTCCAATTAAATTTATTGGTGTATCTGAAAAGTTAGATGGTCTTGATTCTTTTGACCCAGAAAGAATGGTATCTAGAATATTAGGTAATGGGGATATTATGTCAATAATTGAGAAAGCAGAAGCAGTTATTGATGAAAAAGAGGCTATGAGTACAGCTAAAAAAATGCAAAGCGGAAAAATGGATTTAGACGATTTTTTATCTCAATTAAGACAAATAAAAAAATTAGGACCATTAGAGAATTTAATAAAGTTGCTTCCAGGAGCTAGAAAAATGGGGCTAAATAACATAAATATAGATCCAAAGCAATTTGCAAGGTTAGAAGCTATGATATCGTCTATGACAATAAAAGAAAGAAAGAATCCTGATATTATTAAAAATTCTAGAAAACAAAGAATAGCAAAAGGTAGTGGAACAACAATTCAAGAAATAAATAGATTGCTTGAACAGTTTGAGCAAATGAAAAAAATGATGAAAATGATGAAAAATGGTAATTTTAAAATGCCTTTTTAGAAAAAAAAACGTTAATAATATAAATACCTATTCAAACATTTGAAATTCTCATAAGATAAAATAGATAAGGGGGATTTTAAATGTTTTTTAATAACAAAAACAATTTTTTTGGAAATTTTATGGGTCAGCAAAATTGCTGTAATAATCAAAGTGACTGCTCTTGTGATCCAGTAATAGAACAACCTATTGAAAGATGTGTTGAAAGAAACATATGTCATAAAGTAGAGCATATATGTCCAATTCATACTAAAATTATAAACAATCATATCTATGAGCACATATATAGACCTGAATATTCATGTTCTGAAGAAAATATAGTAACTAATATAGATCCAGGTTCTTGTTGTTCACAAAATTTCTAAAAACGAAATATACTTTAGGATAACTTAAAGTATATTTTTATATATTTATAAATATTAAAAATTATGTTATTATAAAAACATAGGTGGTAGAATGAAACAAAGAGATTACAAATTAGATTTTTTAAGAGTTATGTCAATGTTTATGGTTGTTATAATACATGTTGCTAATTGTTATACAAGAAATTACTCTAATATAACTAATTTTTCATATTTAGGTAGTATTATTTTTAATGTTATATCAAGAATAAGTGTTCCTATCTTTTTTATGATTAGTGGAGCATTACTTGCAAATAGAGAATTTGATAAGAAAAAATACATAAGTAGAATTAAGAAGTTTATAATTATAATTATATTTTGGGATATAATTTATCTTGTGTGGGAGTACTTTTTTTTAGGCGTTAAGTATAATAATTTGTATAAATTATTATTTGAACCATATCGTAAACATCTTTGGTTTTTATATGCAATTACTTTAATATATATAATTCAACCAATAATTAGTTATATTATAAGAAAATCTAATTCATTGATTAAAATATTAATTATTATATTATGGTTTATAATTTGTAATATAGGTTTTTTCTATTTTAAAAGTTCATCAGTTATATCAAATATTTGTTATATTGGTTATTTTATACTTGGTAACATACTTTATAATAATTCTGCATATAAAAAATTAAAAAAATATAATTTGTTATTATTATTTATATCAATTATATGTATCGTTTTAAATATTGTATTAAGTTATAAAATATCATTAAATCACAATACTTTTGTAAAAACATTATTAGCATATAAGTGTCCATTAATTATTATTTCATCAAGTTTAATATATATATATATACTTAATAATTATGTACCTAAAAAAGTAAACTTAATATTAAAAATATCAGAAGTATCATTTGGTGTTTACTTAATACATGGTATTTTTCTTGATATAATAAAAAAAGTATTTAATTTATATGGTATTAATTCATTTATTGGTATTATAGTGTTTTCAGTAATAATATTTTTATTATCATATTTATCTATTATAATAATTAAGAAAACTAAATTATCAAAATATATAATGTAAGGAAGGATTATAATATGTTAATTAGAATAATATTTTTAATAATACTTATTTTGTTAAATGGTATTTTGTCAGCTAGCGAGATAGCTTTTTTATCACTTGAAAAATATGAAGTAGATAATTTAGTAAAAAGAAGAAAAAAGAATGCTAAAAAAATAAGAGAAATAATAAATGATCCAAATAACTTTTTATCAGCCATACAAGTAGGTATAACATTACTTGGATTTTTATCTAGTGCTTTTGCATCAACATTTTTTGTTAATGAATTATATAATTATGGATTATTTATAATTAGTATTAATTTTACATATTATTTTTTAATTATAATTATAACTATTATTTTATCTTATTTTACATTAGTATTTGGGGAGTTAGTACCAAAGAAAATAGCACTTGCAAAACCATATGAAGTTGCAGCATTTTCTACTTCAATAATTAATTTTATTCAATTTATTTTTTATCCAGTAGTATTTTTATTATCAAAAACAACTGATTTTATATGTAGATTATTGAAAATAAAAGAAAAAGAAAATGATTTTACTGAAGAAGATTTAAAAAGAATAATAATAACTGGAACAAAAGATGGAATAATTGCAAAAAAGGAACAAGAATATATATTTAACATATTTAAATTTAGTGATACAACAGTTGATAAGGTAATGACTCCAAAAGAAGACTGTATTCTAATAAATGTTAATGCTAATTTTAAACAAGTTCTTAAGATTTTAAAAAATAATAAATATACTAGATATCCAGTTTATAATAAGGATAAAAATGATATAATTGGTATTTTTAATGTTAAGGAATATATAATGTACAAAAAGGACAACAATGATTTTTCGTTAAAAAAACTGTTATTTAATGTTAGAAGTTATAATTATAATGATAAAATAGATGATGTTTTTGCTAGTATGCAAAAAGAACATACAGCAATGGCAATAGTAAAAAAAGATGATGAATTTATTGGTATTGTAACACTTGAAGATGCTGTTGAAGAAATACTTGGCAATATATATAATGAATATGATAAAGAAGATTAAATATAAAATCTTCTTTTTTTTGTTAAAGAATGTCTAATATAAGTTTTGTTAATTGACACTAGGGGGGGGGTTGATGGTATAATAAACACAAAGAATAGGAGAGTGTTTGTTATGTTTAAAAACAAAGTAGGTAGACCCTCTAATGAGGTATTAAGAAAAAGAAGAATATTAAAAGGAATACTATTATCTATAGTATTTATATTAGTATTTAGTATAACTTATACATTAACTAATATAAGTACTAAAAGATTAAAAGGTGAATTAGATGGCCCAGCATATTTAAATATGTCTTGTAGTGAAGAAACTGCATGTTACGAGGCTGGATTTAGAAATGGTAATTTATATCAAAGAGTAATAGAAAGCTATAATAGTGAAAATGGTGCTAACTTATCATATGAAGATGTAATAACAGATAGTGAACTTGCATCTATTAGATATTTATCCGCTAGAAGAGCTAATATAGATGATGCAACAGGTATAGAAAAATTAACTGGTTTAGAAGATTTAGATTTATCAGAAAAAAATAACATAAGTGAAATAAATTTAAGTGGTTTAACAAATTTAACATATTTGTCTTTATATAATAATAACTTAAGTTCAATAGATTTAAGCAATTTAACAAATTTAGAAGATTTGGATTTATCTAATAATTTCTTAAGTGAAATAGATTTAAGTAATTTAACAAATTTAACATATTTGTCTTTAGATAATAATAACTTAAGTTCAATAGATTTAAGCAATTTAACAAATTTAGAAGATTTGGATTTATCTAATAATTTCTTAAGTGAAATAGATTTAAGTAATAATACAAAATTAGAAAGATTAGATTTATCAAGTAATGATTTAACCGAAATAGATTTAAGTAATTTAATTGATTTAGGAAAGTTAATAATAGAAAATAATAAATTATCTACAATTGATTTAAGTAATAATCATAATATATATAGCCTTCGTTTAGATCCAAATTTATATAGTATGGTTGATTTTAATAATCATTCCTATCTTTATTCA
>CAZFXQ010000049.1:7450-7675 GCA_964523265.1 uncultured Muribaculaceae bacterium
AGGTAGTTTATTTTTAGCATTACCTGGTGAAGAAATTGATTTAAGTGATGCATTAAGTAATATTGATCAAAGTTCAATAGGAATAGGATCTGGTGAAAATGTAATATCTTATAATAATGGTATAATAAGAACATTAAAAGAAGGTTATGGTCAAATTAGAGCATATTTTAGTGATTCTAATTATTATAAAATACAAATACTTGTATATGACAAGATAGATAGTGA
>CAZFXQ010000050.1:0-7508 GCA_964523265.1 uncultured Muribaculaceae bacterium
TTTAGATTGCTGTTTTAAGCGCATGACAAAAGTATCTACATAAATGAATAAAAAATTTTTTTACACATTTAATATTTATCATACACATACTCCCCTTAAAAATTTAATTATAATTTACTCCCTTTTTTTCGATATGTCAAGTATTATTTCTATTTTTAATAACAAAAGAACAATATATTAATAAAACCAATTTACTAATAAATATCATACATGATATAATAAAATACGATAAATCATTAAAATCTAAATTATAAAAAATGAGAGGAATCAATATTAAAACGGAAATAACAAAATATAACAGTTTAGAATTATTTAATTATAATAAAAATAAAGATAAAACATTTATATATGTTACAACAAGAATTGATATAACAAATTTATATAATCTAGGAAAAGTAAATAAAAGTTGTTATGGTACTATTGGTTACTATATAACTTTAGCTATGAACGAAATTGATGAATTTAAATATCGCTATGAAAATGACAAAATTTATTTGTATAAAGAAATTATGCCTAGTTATACCCAAATGCTTAAAGATAATACGATTGGCTTCTTTGCATGCCCACTAGACAAATCATATAAAAGCTTTATCAAAGAATTTAAACGTATAAATAAAGATTTTATTAATAATACAAATGCATTTCAAAATAATGGGCAAGACGTAGTTTGGCTTTCTTGTTCGCCTTGGTTTACATTTACAGGAATTATTACACCATATGACAAATCAATTTCAATTCCTCAAGTAACTTGGGATAAATTCACTTTTGAAGACAATAAATGTTATATTAACATGTGTATTATGGTTCATCATGGTTTTGTAGATGGCTACCATATTGGATTATTTATAAATGAATTAAATAAGATTATTTCTAATATTAAATAAAACGGAGTATACTTATGATTAAAATAAATGAAAAAGCTAAAAATATAATAAAAAAACTACATAACAATTTTTATGTTTTATCTGACTTTGATAGAACAATTACGACTAGTGATAGTTTAACAACTTGGGCAATATTAGCTAATACTAATCTTGTATCAAAAGAATATGTTAATGAAAGAAATTTACTTTATAATTATTATCGTCCTATTGAAATTAATAATAATATTCCTTTTGAAGAAAAAAAGAAATTAATGAATGAATGGTTTGAAAAACATTTAAACTTATTTGTTAAGTATCAATTACAAGAAAGTGTTTTTAAGAAAGCTATTGTAGATAATCAAGTTATGAAATTTAAAGAAGGTGCCAAAGAATATTTGAAATTTTTATATGATAATAATATTCCACTAATTATTGTATCAGCAGGAATTGGAAATTTTATTGAAAAATTTCTAATGGTTAACAATTGTTACTATGATAATATTTTTATCAATGCTAATTATATTTATTTTAAAAACAAAACAGCTAATTTAGTATATCCGAATATCATTCACTCTTTAAATAAAGATGAATATCAAAATAACGAAAAAATTAAAAATAAAATTAACGAAAAAAAATATGTTTTGTTATTTGGTGATCAAATTGAAGATGTAAAAATGATTGGTTCAAATAATAATGAAAATGTTATAAAAATAGGTTTTTTGACTAATCATAAAGATTTAAAAAATTTTGAAAAAACTTTTGATATAATAGTAGATGATAATGAAAGTTATATTGAAATTTTAAAACAATTATCTTTGATTTAAATATAATATATTTTTAAATCAAGTATTATTTTAATAAAATATTATGATTTTAAATAGTTAGTAACAATATGACATATTGTTACTAACTATTTTCTTTATATCTAGAAATATTTAAAATTATTCCCATTTCAATTAATGTAATAATTAAACTACTACCATATAAAAAAACGGAAGTGTTACACCACCATGAACCTTTAAACTTGAAGTTCCAATTTGGAACTTCAAATTTTGATATTCTTCATACGTTAACTGAAAATAAAAATCACTCGGAAATCGTTCAATATTTCTATTAACAGCTTTATTAACGTCTTTAGTTCCATTGGTACATTCATATAATTTAGCTAAATCAGAATCAAACATTACCTGTTTTCCTCTAATTTCATATATCATTTCTTCAATTTTATTATTTTTGTTTAATACAATATTGTTCATATATCCTCCTGAATTATTAAAAATATTATACCAAACATTTGTTCTTAAATCAATGATTGTTTCTGGAAATATTAAGAATTATTCCCATTTCAATTAATGTAATAATTAAACTACTACCACCATATGAAAAAAACGGAAGTGTTACCCCAGTTACAGGAATTAATCCTACCACAACAGACAAATTTAAAATAGTTTGAAATGCCAATTGAAAAATAATTCCAAATGACAAAAACTTTGCAAATATATCACTAGAATTAACAGATATTTTAATTGTTCTTAAAATTATTATTAAAAATAATAAAGAAACACTAATTATACCTATAATACCTAATTCTTCTGATATTATCGAAAAAATAAAGTCTGTTTGTGGCTCTGGTAAATAAAAATGTTTTTGAATAGAATTGCCAAATCCAAGACCAAATAATCCGCCAGGACCTATTGCATATAATGATTGAATTGCCTGAAACCCTGTACCTAATGGATCAGACCACGGATTTAAAAATGAGGTTATTCTTTCAATTCTATATGGTGCAATAATAATTAATATTGCTATTCCTATTATTCCAACAAAACCAATCTTAATAAAAAATGAAAAATTAACTCCTGATATAAAAAGCATTGCAATTATTGATATTACAAGAATAAAACCCGTTCCAAAGTCAGGCTGAAGCATAATTAAAAAAAATGCAAACATAACAACAAAAAGAATTGGGAAAGCACCACTTACAACTGACTTCATATGTTTTTGATTATTATAAATATATTTACTAGTAAATATTATAAGTGCAAGTTTCATGAATTCACTAGGTTGTATACCAAAGCCACCTATTCCAAACCAACTTCTTGAGCCATTTCTAACTGTTCCAATACCAGGTATTAATACTAAAATTAACAAAATAAAGCATATAAAAAGTATTAAATTAGACTTTTTTAAATACACTTTATACGGAACTTTACTTACAATAATCATTAAAATAAAACCAATAATAAAAAATATGCTTTGCATAATGACATAATGAAATTTGTTATTAAATTTATAATCTGCCCAAACACTAGAAGATGAATATATCATAATAATTCCATATAAACAAATTAATAAAATTGTAATAAATAATTTAATATCAAATCTTTTTCTCATAAAAGCACCTTTCTTTTCTACTACTTAAAAATATTCATTATATAAAAAAAAAGAACATGTTATTATGTTCTTTACATCCATGCACCATATACTACTGCAAGAGTACCTAAAACTAATCCAACAATCCAAAAAAGTTTAACAATATCTTGCTCTTTCCACCCCATTTTTTCAAAATTATGGTGAAGAGGCGTCATTAAAAATATTTTCTTTTTAAATACAAAAAGTGAAAATACTTGAAGTATAACTGATAAAGTTTCAATTACAAACACACCCATAATAACTGCAAAAGTTATTTCATGTCTTGTTAAAATTGCAACTGATGCTAAAACTCCACCTATTGAAAGTGATCCAGTATCTCCCATAAAAACTTTTGCAGGATGAGTATTAAATACTAAAAATCCTAATATACTTCCCGCTAAAATAAAGCAAAAAATAGCAATATCTTCATATCCTAACAACCAATTACAATTCCATGAAATTATTCCCATAACTAAAATAGCTATGAATGATAACCCACCTGCAAGTCCATCCAAACCATCTGTTATGTTAACAGCATTTGATGATGCAACAAGCATAAACAATATAAAAAATCCATACAACCATCCAATATTAACTTTAAGATTAAAAGCATGAAACCAAAGAAGTGGTTCAGATCCACTTTTCATATAAATATAAAAGAAAACTACAGCAATTAAAACTTGGCCAAATAACTTTTGAATTTCTGTTAATCCTTCGTTTTTCTTTTTCTTTAACTTTAAGAAATCATCAATAAAGCCAAGTAATCCATATGATATGAACACAAATAATATTATTAATAAGTTACTATTTATTGATATTTTATCTGTCATATACATTATTAAAATCGTAATAAAAGTGGGAATTATAAAAATAAGTCCACCAACTGTTGGAATACCACTTTTTCTTTGGTGATTTTCACCAACAAACACACTTATTCTCTGTCCAACATTTAATTTTTTTAATAACGGTATCATAAAATAGCCCATTATTGTTGATATTATAAATCCTATCATCAAAGCTAATGCGGATTTAGTTAATATAAACACTTTATCACCTTCCTGTTCGCCTTATAATTATACAATATATTTTGTCTTTTTTATAGTTTTTTATATAATTTAATTAATATTTTACATTAATTATTCATTTTAATATATTATAATTTATTTCTTTTATGATCATTTTTTTCTAAATATTTTTTTTAAAAATCTTAATGCACCAGTATATCTATCTTTTATTTTAGGTGTAATAATTGGTATTAACACAAAAACAAGCCAAACACCACCAAATATATTTCCTCTTAATATTTGTTTAATAGAGTAAATAATAATTATCATTAATAATAAAGAAAAGAAAACCGCTATTAAAAAACTTATAAAATCATTTTTAGATCTTTTTCTATCAAAGTTTATTTCTTTCTTATTAAGTAAAATTTTAACCTCAGTTTCAAAACTATTATACCTATCTAAAAGTTCATCAAAATTTTTAGGTTTATTACTAGAAGAATATTCATCACCCTTCATTATAATATTACCATTTTCCATTATTTCAATATCAACTTTTAAATAATCCTCCATTGGTAAATCAACATAAAAATATTTACAAATCAATTTAATTAATTTTTTTAATACTTTGCTAGATATAAAAGTAGCTTCATTTACAAACACTTTAAGTTCATTGTTAATATCATCTATACTTCTTTTTCCCATATTATCACCATTATTAAATTATCATTTTTTGCTTGTTATGTCAAACTAATTTCCAAGCATTAATCTTACTGTTGAACCTTCTTCAAGTCTTGTTAAAGCTTCTGGAGATTGAGCAATAACAACACTACCATTTCCACTATATTCTATTTTATACATAGATAATATTTTAGCAGCCTGCTTTGGGGACTTTCCAACCACATTTTCAACTGTATAATACTTTTTATCATTCCAATTATACTTTTTTTCCGTTGTAACATTTCTTTGTTTAATATTTAAAGCATTTATTGAATCTTTTAAAATTTCTTTTGCTATAGGTGCTGAAATAACTCCACCATATTGTATTACTCTTTTTGGGTTATTGATTGCAACATAAACAATAATTTTTGGATCATCAGCAGGTAAAAAACCAATAAAAGACAAAATATAATTACCAACCATATATCTACCATCTTTTACTTTCTGAGCAGTACCAGTTTTACCACCAACACGATATCCTTCTATGTAAGCATTTCTTCCACTTCCATTTGTAACAACACTTTCAAGTGCTCTTCTAACTTCATTTGATGTTTCTTTAGTTATTACATTTCTTACTAACGTTGGTTTGTTTTCAACAATTACAGAGTTAGTTTCAGGATCATTCAAACTTTTTACAACATAAGGTTTATATAATTTACCACCATTAATAGCAGCAGATACTGCTGTTATTTGTTGGATGGGAGTTACTGATACACCCTGACCAAATGCCGTTGTTGCTAGTTCAACAGGACCTACTTTATCAATATTAAAAAGAATACCATTTGCTTCACCATTTAAATCAATACCTGTTTTTTTACCAAATCCGAATTTATCAATATAATCAAATAACTTTTCTTTACCTAATCTGTTTCCTAATTCAACGAAGCCAGGGTTACTAGGAACTGAATTTTTATTTAAAAAAATAAATTCGACACAATATCTAATTTTCAAATAATATATCTCTAATATTACCATCTTTAAAATATATCTTTAAATTCATTTTATATCTAGTATCTAATTTAACAACAATAATTCTATCTATTATTAAATTTATAAAAATATTTAGATTATATTTAATATTTACTATGTTTTTTATTTCTTTTTTAATATTGTTAATGCATGATGAAATTTCTTTATTTTCCATAATATTTTTTAATTCATTACTAATTTTCTTTTTTTCTTTTTCATTTTTATTTAATTTATCTTTTAAATCATCATCTGAAATAATATTAGAAAGATTCAAATTAATTAGCTTATCTTTATTTCTATTAAGTTCTTTCATCTTTTTTTTAAAATCTATCATTAGTTTATTTTTTGATATTATTAATATACTTTCATAAAGATTTATCATATCAATAAGTATTTCTTTTAAATAAATATCTAAATAATTACTAATTATATTCTCCATTAATTCATCTAATCTTTTTTCCTTAATAATTGGTGAATCACACATCAAAATCCCATCATTTTTATATCTTTTACAAACCCATATAGGGTTATTTCTTCTAGTTGAACCTGCGCATCTTACAAATACTTCGTTATGGGTATTACATAACAATTTAAAAGTATATTTAGATTCATCTATCATTTTTTGACTAGTTGCTAAATGCATATTTCTTACCTTATATTTTTTCTCATAAATTAAATTTGCTTTGTTCCATAATTCTTCTGATACTATTGGTTCAATTAAATCTGTTTTATAAATAATTTGTTCTTTTTTTGGTACCTTGATTTTTTTATGTGTCTTATAATTTTCTACTTTCGTTAAATTTGCTGTATAATATCCTTTATATCTAGGATTAATAAGAAATTTTTTTAAAGTTGTTCCAGAATATGGATTCCCGTTTTTGTTTTTAAATCCCTTTTTATATAAAATCTCCGATATTTTTTCAAATGAATACTTTCCAGTAACATATAAATTATATAACATTTCTATAATTGGTTTTTCTTCTTCATTAATAATTAGCTTTCCATCTTTTCTATAATAACCAGTTAAATTACTTCCAATTAATTTGCCATCTTTTATCCTTCTTTTTATACCAAATTTGACCCTTTCAGATAGTTTTCTAACCTCATCTTGTGCTATAGATGACATTAAAGTCAATCTAAATTCACTATCTGGATATATGGTATTAATATTATCACTTATGAAGAAAACAACGGTTCCATTATTTAAAAGTTCTTCCGTATATTTTATACTATCTATAACATTTCTTGAAAATCTAGATATTTCTTTTGTAACTATTAAATCAAGTTTACCATCTTTAGAATCATCAATCATTTTCAAAAAATTATCTCTATTTTTTGTACTAGTTCCACTTATTCCCTCATCAATATATTCCCCAACTAATTTCCAATTCTTATTCTCATTTATCATTTCTTTAAAATAATTTGATTGATTTTCTAAACTGTTTAATTGATCATCCTTATCAGTTGATACTCTTGCATAATAACCAACATTTAAATTCATATCAAAAATAGTCTTACCTAGTGATAGTTCATTTCTAATTTT
>CAZFXQ010000051.1:0-7347 GCA_964523265.1 uncultured Muribaculaceae bacterium
CTATTTTTTTAGTAGCTTCAACTATTTCACCTTTACCACCATAATTTAAACATATGTTAAATATACCATTAGTATTATTTTTTGTTTCATCCATCATTTTATTCATAGCATTTATTACTTTATCATTAAGATTAGTTTTAACACCAGAAAAAACTACCTTTACGCCATTTTTCTTAACTGCATCAAAATTCTTTTTAAATGCTTTTAAGAATAAATTCATTAAATAATCAACTTCTTCTTTACCTCTTTTCCAATTTTCAGTTGAAAAAGCATAAACACTTAATACCTTAATACCTTTATCATATATACATTCAGATATTTTTTTTAAAGCATCAGCACCTTTTTTATGTCCTTCTGTTCTTTTAAGGCCTCTTTTTTGTGCCCATCTTCCATTACCATCCATTATTATTGCTACATGATCTAAATGTTTACTACTCATTTTTTACCTCCAAATAACTATTTAAAGTATATCATATATTAATTATATATAAAAGAAAAAAGTTCTTAATTAGGAACCTTTTAGTTATTTGAAACAATATCTTTAAGTTTCCATACTCCATCTTCTAAAAAGAATTTATATGTTATCGTATTTTTTAACTTACCAAGAAATTTTTTGTCTGATAATTCATCAATAAACCCTGAAGTATTATAACTATTTTCACCAACTATTATTTCTTCTCCATATTTATAAAGAACATCTTCTGAAGATCCATCATTATATTCCACAATATATATATCTTCATTATTCTCATGTGTCTTATACTTAAGTTCAGAATAGTTAACTTTAATAATTACTTCATTACCCTTTTTTACAGCATATGGAATATTATATATATTAATATCATAGTGATCATTTCCGGGTATAATATGTCCATTGGTATAAACGTTTTTTATACTAGAATATAAAATACTTGAGCTCTCATAAATATCTGTATAATATGAACTTTTTGGTGCATTTAATTTGTTCCCAAAGAAATTTTTATATGTCTTATTTACATCATCATACTCATAAACCTTTCTTAAACCATCATAGACATCCATATCGTGATTATCACAATAAAAATTATGTACTCTTAAATTATTATCATTTGTATTAACAAATTTAAGCCTATACATCACCGTGTTTTCACCTATTCCATCAGATATCCCATCAGATAAGTTTTCCTCACCAAATAAATCTACACAAGTATCTTTTGTCTCTTTATACTCAATAATATTATATCTAGAATCATTAACGTTTTGGAAAAGTAATGCCATTCTTAATTCATTATTTAGCTCATCAGCTGGATAAAAAGGTTTATATCCAAATACTCTTTTTAAAATATTTTTTGCCTCTTCATTACTTATTGTTTCTTCTTTAACTTCATCTTTCCTTGTAGTTGTTCTATTTTTATTACCATTATTACCATTAATGCCTAATTTATCATTTACAATATAGGCTACTAAAAGTAATATAATAACAACTAATATAAAACATATTACTTTAAGTATATTTCTTTTTTTGATAGTTTCATTACTAGGCCTACCCACCTCATTTTTAAATACGCCCATTTTTACTTTCCCTTTCTATCTTATATGTTTATATTATCATACAGCACCCCCTATACAATATTTTTTTAACTACTTTACATATTTTAAAAATTAAAGTATAATTCAGTTAGTGGAAGCAACGATTAGTTGTTTTCCAATGTTTTGGTAAAACAAGACTAACCAAAGGTTAGCCTTGTCTTTTTTATTTACATATAATAATAAAAATTATTATAACTAATAATATGATAATTACTTTTGTGTTTATTTTTATTTCAAACTTCATAATTATCACTCCTTTCTATTCAAAGAAAAGGAAAACAAGACTAATCTTTTTTATGCCTCCTACTTTAATTGTTAGACAATAATTAATAAAACCATCGAAAATAAAAAAAATACACTTAAAGTGTACTTACATATTCATAAACTTCTTTTAGTTTTTTACCTATTATTTTTAAATCTCTTTCTTGTGATACCTTATAAGCTTCTTCTGTTACATCTTTTAATTTACCATTAAAAAACAACTTAATTTTTTTCTCAAAATCATCTATATCTTTTGCTTTATGAACATTTACATTGTTTTTAAGCCATCCATCAAATATTGGTATATCACGAATTATAGCATTACATTTACAAGCACAAGCTTCAACTATTGGAATACCTTCTGTTTCTTCAAACGTTGGAAATATAAACAGATCAAACTCATTCATAGCTTCTTTTATTTTTTTTGATGAAACATAACCTGCAAAAGTTAAATTATCTAACTTGGTTTTAACAGCTTTTTTAACGGGTTTAGTTGCTGCCACAAGTGGACTATACCCAAACCATATAAATTTATATTCTGGCATTCTTTTAGCAAGTTCAACAAAATCAACAATTCCTTTTCTTTCAATATATAAACCAATTCCAAATATAACCTTATCTTCTTTAGTAAAACCATATTCTTTTCTTATATTACTTTTGCTTTTTTCTTTTTTAAACTCACTTAACTCTATACCATTTGATATATCGTATATCTTTTTATTTTCTAATCCTTTATAAGAAGACAATAACTTTTTAGAATATAAAGTTGGCGTTATTAAAACATCACCTAAACTATAGCATTTAATTAACCATTTTTTAAAAAGTTTAGATGTTTGTTTTGCTAATATAAAACCATTTTTATAATCTTCTTCAGTAGAATGAGCATGATACACTATTTTCTTACCCATTTTTTTAGCTTTTTTAGCTAGAAAATAAGACTTAGGAAAATATGTATTAATATGAAGTATATCATAATCTTCATTAGGATTTAAAGTATAGGAAATACCCTCATATTCTAAAGCCTTCATTTGATGAGTTATTGCCTTACCTAACCCTGATTTACCAATTTTATCTTGTTTTTCAGTATATAAAAGTATTTTCATATAATCTTCCTTTTAGTTTTTAGCTTCTTCTTTTTGTTTTATATAAAAATTAATAGTTCTTTCTAACGGATTTTCCTCATATTCATCTTCCAAAACATAATTTTCTTCTGGTGACAAAGTTTCTTTTCTTTTACATAATTTAATATATTCATCACTCATTGAAATAATTTCAATTTTACTTTTTTTAATATAATCAATAGTATTATCAATTAGCAACAATTTTTGTCTTTTATTTTTTTTATCCAATGAAAAAAATCCTACTTTATTACTATTTTTAAAATTAGTTAAATTTTTTATTGATTTATCAATAGAACTAATTATTTTATCAATATCATTAATACCGTAAGTAATATTAAGCTCACAATTAACACCAATATCATGCATTTTAGATTTTATATCACTTACTATTTTATTTATTTTTATATCTAAAGAATCAATATCTTTTTCAATAACCTTAATTAGTGCATTATCAAAACTAGAAGATGAAAAAATCGTTTTTGAAAAATCAAATTCATCATTCCCTATATTTTTCAATAAATCAATTTTTTGACTTCCTAAACTATAAAATTTTATTTTAGTATCTTCGTTCATAATAGCCCTCCTATTATCGCTATTTTAATAATAACACATAATTAAAATAAAGTCATTTAAATTTTTAAAAACCATACTAAAAAGTATAGTTTTATTGTTCTTTATCTTTCTTATCTTTTTTTACAGATAATAAATGAATTTTAGCATTATCTACTAATATATCAGTTGTTAGAATAACCCATGTAATTAATATCATAAGTATTATATAAAGAATCATACCATATTTTCTATCTTTTAATATATAAAAAATGGATGCTAAAGAAAACAAGATACTCACTAAATATATAATTAATACTGTTATTTTTTGTGAAAACTTTTTATTCAATAACTGATGATGCAAATGTTTCTTATCAGCTTCATATATTGGTTTATGACCTATTAATCTTCTTATTATTGCAAATAATGTATCTAATATTGGAATAGCTAAAATTGACATTGGAACAAAAAGAGAAGTAAGTGTTACTGCTTTAAATCCTACTAAACACACAACTGCTATCATAAACCCTAAAAACATTGATCCTGTTTCACCCATAAATATTTTTGCTGGATTAAAATTAAATACTAAAAATCCTAATGTTGCACCAAGCATTATAAATGTTAATGTTATTTCTAAACTACCAATATTATGCATAATAAACGCTATGATACCTATTGTTGCAAAAAAGATACTACTAACACCTGCAGCAAGTCCATCTAAACCATCTATAAAATTAATACAGTTCATTAAGGCTAGTATAAAAACAATTGTAAGTGGATATGCATAAATACCAAAATCGAAATAAAAGCCAAAAAATGATATATCATTTAATAATATTTTTCCATAAAATGTTACAACACAAGCCGCAAGTATTTGACCAATAATTTTTTGTTTTGCTTTAACCGGTTTTATATCATCTATTAAACCAGTAATAATAACAATAAAACTTGCTATTAAAATAGAAAGCATTTGGGTATTTTCTGGTGCAAAAAGCATATAACCAAATAAAAATCCAAAAAATATCATAAGACCTCCTGCAAGAGGCATTGGTTTTTTATGCACCTTTCTTTCATTTGGATAATCAAGTGCTCCAATGTGATGAGATATCCATCTTACAATTGGAAACAAAACAACAGTAAAAGCCATAACGGACATAACAATTTTTAATATTTCGATAATCTTTTCACTCATTTTTATCACCTAAAGTTATAAATTTATTTTTTCTTTTATTATATAACATGGTCTTCTTAATAATCCATCATACATTTTTGATAAATATAAAGAAAGCACACCAACACCATACATAATAAACCCAAGAAATAATATCACAACTCCAAAGCCCAATTTACCCATTAATATAAAGTTTACTAATCCTATTATAAATGTAATAATACCTAATAAAAAAGTTAACTTTAAAGGTTTTGTTGAGAAAGCAACTAGTCCATTAATAGAATATCTAACAAGTTTAAATAATGACCATTTAGTTTTACCATATAATCTATCACTTGGTTCATATGGCATATAAATTGTATTAAATCCTATCCAAGAAAATATTCCCTTTAAAAATCTATTGTTTTCTTTTAAAGATATAATTGCATCTTTAACATCTTTTTTAAACACCCTAAAATCACTTGCACCTGGAAGCATTTTAACATTAGATATTTTATTATTTAATCTATAAAATAAAGATATTAATGTTTTTTTAACTTTTGATTCTTTATTTCTGTTTTCTTTATAAGAACACACAACATCATAATCTTTATTTTCAAGTAATTTATTATACATCTTAATAAGTACTTCTGGTGTGTGTTGCAAGTCTGCATCCATTATACCAACGTAATCACCTTTAGCATGTTCAAGACCTGCTAACATAGCAGCTTCTTTACCAAAATTTCTTGAAAAACTAATTACTTTAACATTCTTATCATTTTTTGATAATTCTTTCAGTACTTTTATTGTATCATCACTAGAACCATCATCTACAAAAATAAGTTCATGCGTTATTTTTTCATCATTCAATCTTGTATTTACCTCTTCATAAAACTTGTTTAATGATTGAAACTCATTATAACAAGGTACCACAACTGATAATCTCATAATATCAACTACTTTCTTTTATTAATTATTTTTTTCCACTTTTCTAATATAACTTCACTATCATAGTTTTTTGATTTTTCTTTAGCATTCTTACCCATTTTTTTCCTTAATTTCTCATCTTCTATTAAAAGACTTATTTTTTCTATCATTTCATCTTGATTTCTATTTTCAATTAAATATCCGTTCTCATTATTATCTATTATCTCATTAACACCTTGTGCAGACGTATAAGAAACACATGGTACACCACATGCCATAGCTTCTATTATAACAAGACCAAAGCTTTCTGTATGCGATGTTAAAACAAAAACAGATGAATCACTTAACAAATCATTAATATACTCTTTATTTTGATAACCATGAAAAACAACCTTATTAGTTAACTTTAATTCTTCCGTTAATTCAAGTAAGTTAGTTTTTTCAGTACCATCACCTACTATGTTAAGTTTCCAATCTGGGTATTTTGTACTTATTTTCTTATACACCCTTAACAAATCATCAAAACCCTTCTCTTTTGATAATCTACCAACACTTATTATATTCTTTGACTCTAATTTTGAAAGTTTTCTTACACTATTATCTAAACAATTAGGGATAAATATAACTTTATCATTTAAATATTTTTTATAATCAAGCATAAGTTCATTAGAAACAGTAACTAAATTATCAATACTTTTGCAAGAATTAACTAATGCTTTAATATACTTTTTATCATTATTATGATGATTATGATCCCAAGCTATTTTCTTCATGCTTTTCGATGCAAATAATGATACTAATTTATTATGAAAAACTCTTGTTGATATAATAACATC
This sequence comes from uncultured Muribaculaceae bacterium, assembly GCA_964523265.1. Lineage (GTDB taxonomy): Bacteria > Bacillota_I > Bacilli_A > RF39 > UBA660 > Aphodocola. The sequence goes on from CAZFXQ010000051.1 coordinate 6,414, forward strand.
AGTATCTAACTTTGATAATTCTATCGCTGTTTTAATATACTTAACATATCCTGTTTTAAGACTTTGGCCAAGCCCAGAAAAAAACATTTTAAAATTTTTCTTCTTTAAGTAATATAACATTTCTTTCTTATTTGGTTTTAAACTAGAAACATACCTTACTTTTATATTATCATTAAGTTTATAAACAGGATCTTGATATAATCTATAAACACTTAATAATTCAACTTCATAATCATTTGATAATGTATTAGCTAAAGTCGTTGCAATATTTTCTATTCCTCCATATCCTAAATGAAGTACTAAAATAGTTACTTTTTTCAAAACAAATCACCATAATAATTATAACTATATAAATTAAAAATGTCAAAATTCTTATTATTTTAATGTAAATAAAAATAGTATACTTAAAAATATACTATTTATTATTTATCACTATACTTTTCTTTATCATTCTAATTGTATTTTTTATCGTATCATCATCTTTATACTCAATTAATTCATTATTAAAAAATTCATCAACACTTTTTCTTTCATAATTAGTAAGATTGTCTAACAATATTTTCTCTTTTATTTTTTGTAAATACTTTTTATGTTTTTTTAAATCCCATATCATATCTATTCTATTTAGCATTTTAATTTGTTCTTCTTTTAATGTACCATTTTTATATGATTTTCTTTGAGTATGAATCCAATCACCTAAATTTATTTTTTTATTACTAGTAGTTAAACAAAAGTCGTAAGGTATTAACAAGTTACCATGTTCTTCATAATAAGTTTTGGCCAAATCATATTTTTCTATCCATATATTTGAAATATATTCTATTCTTATATTTTCTCTTTCTGATTTAAATTGCCATACCATTCCTATATTATTAAGTAGTCTTATTTGTTCTTCATTTTTTCAACATTCACGCAAGGTTCAATGATTTCAACC